>NZ_JBSGEZ010000080.1:0-29403 GCF_053603155.1 Nocardia sp. NPDC004260
CCCGCGGTGCGCGCGGTGAGGGTGAAGATGCCCGCGCCGACCACGACGGCCACGCCGAAGACGGTGAGGTCCCAGGCGGTCAAATCCTTGCGTAGCTTCGAGTCGGGTTCGTCGGTGTCGCGGATCGACTGTTCGACGGACTTGGTGCGGAACAGACCGCCCCACCGAGACGAGACATCACCCGCCGAATCGGCTTGTGGCCCGGGTTTCGTCACGCGTACTCCTTAATTCGTGCCAATTGCTTGTGTTCTGTACCCAGACGGCGAGTCAATGCACGCCTGCCATGAATTTGCTGATCCATGGTGCGATGGCGGCGGCGATCAGCCCCGCACACACCACGGCCGTCCCGGTGATACCGAAATACGCGAACTCGTGACCTGGGTCATAGAACCGCGCCAAACTACCCGACATCGACGTGCCGAGACCAACCGAGAAAAAATACAATGCCATCATCTGAGCCCGGAAAGCCTCCGGGGCCGCTGCCCAGAGCGACCGATGCCAGTCCAGCCCCGACACCGGACAGGCCGGGCAGCACGGCCAGGGCGACGTGCCCGGCCATGACCACGACGCCGCCCCAGAAGAGGGTGCGTTCCATCCCGAGCAAACGGTCGGCGATCCAGCCGCCCAGGACGGTGGACAAATAGACCAGGCCGCCGTAGACGCCGACGATGCCCACGGCCGTGTCCTTTGCCCAGGCCCAGACCGCCGTGGGTCGCCGAGTAGCAGAGGTAGTACCCGAGGATGGTGACCATCCCGTAGAACGAGAAACGCTCCCAGAGTTCGACGCCGAACAAGTTGGCCAGCCCGATCGGGTGGCCGAACACGGTTCGTGTCCCCACTGGTTCCCGCGATGTTTTCGCTTCGACCATGATCCGAAGATCGCATCTCGAACCGCGCCGGGGAGGATTCGTTTGTTCTGTTCAGGCGGGCCGCGAACCCTGGACGCGGCCGGTGGTTTGCCCCCGCACCCACCGGGCACCCCGCAATCGAAAGGCAAACCGGCCCGCACCCAGAAAGCGTTGAGCCGATGGTCCACGTGGAAATCACCGTGCCGACGACACCGGAGCAGGTTTTCTCCGTCCTGGCCGACGGATGGCTGTTCGCCGCCTGGGTCGTCGGCGCCACGCACATTCGCGACGTCGATGACGGATGGCCCGGCGTCGGCGCGGCGCTGCACTACAGCGCGGGCGTATGGCCGTTCACCGTGAGCGACACCACGGAGGTCGTGTCGGTGGATCCGCCGCACATGCTCGAACTGGAGGCCAAGCTCTCGCCGTTCGGCGCCGCGTGGATCCGGCTGGAACTCGTCGAGACCGCCCCCGACGAGACCCAGATCCGGATGTACGAGCACGCCGAACGCGGGTTGGGCCTGCTCATGCCCAACGCGCTGCAAGAACTCCTGCTGGCGCCGCGGAACATGGAATCGCTCTCCCGGCTCGCCGATATCGCCATCGGCAAGGCGCGCCATGCGGGTCACGCCGGAATCGGAGTCCGCGCCGGAACCGAGACGCACGCCGAGGTGAAGCTGAACGGACACGTCCGGCAGACCTGACCGCGGCCACGCGACCGAGCCGGATCAGGCGATCGACAGTGCGATGCCGTCGAGAATGTCGTGCTCACTGACGATCAGCTCGGTAATACCCGCGCGCCGGGACAATTCCTCCGCCAGCACTTCGGTGATGACCGCGCCGCCGCCGATCACGTCGACCCGGCCGGGGTGCATCGGCCCCAGCGCGGCGCGCTCATCGTGGTCCATGGCGATCAGCCGGTCGCAGACCTGATGCACCTGCTCCGAGGTCAAACGAGTGAGATGCACCCGCTCCGAGTCGTATTCGGGGAGATCGAGCGCGACCGCGGCGAGCGTGGTCATCGTGCCCGCCACGCCGACCCAGGTGTGCGCCCCCTCCACGGGGACGTGCGTGAACGCTTCGGTCAACCGCTCGGTGGCGAAGGCGCGGGCGGCGGCGATCTCCTCGGCGGTCGGCGGATTGCCCGCCAGACACCGTTCGGTGATCCGTACGCAGCCGATGTCGGCGGAGAACGCGGCGCGCACCCCCGCGCTGTCCCCGAACACCAGCTCGGTGGAACCGCCGCCCAGGTCGACGACGACGAACGGACCCGCCGTGCTGGACAATTCGCCGATGGCGCCGGCGAACGACAGGCGCGCCTCCTCGTCGCCGGTGATCACCTCGGCTTCCGCGCCCGCGACCACCGCGCCGAGTTCGGCCCGCGCCATGGCGAAGAAATCCTCCCGGTTGGCGGCGTCCCGGGTGGCGGACGTGGCCACCATCCGCACCCGGCCGACGCCCGCCTCGCGCATCAGCGCGACATAGTCGGCCAGGGCCGCGCGGGTGCGTTCGATCGCCTCCGGCGCCAGCGACCCGGTCGCGTCGACGCCTTGACCGAGGCGGACGATGCGCATCTCGCGGTGCACGTCGGCCAAGCGCCCGTCGTCGAGCACGTCGGCGATCAGCAGTCGGATGGAGTTCGTGCCGCAATCCACGGCGGCTACCCGGTCACTCATCACTGTGCTCCAGTCTCTCGCGGGCCCCTCGGCCGAGACGCGGGCCAGTCGGCCGGAATCGCGGTGCCGCGCAGCCCGTGTTCGGCGGCCAGCGCCACCGACTCGTCGCCGAGCGGATTCACCCCCGGCCCCTTGGCCAATGCGTGGGCGATCAGCACGTGCAGGCACTTGACCCGCTCGGGCATCCCGCCGCCGGTGAAATCCGTGCCGAGCGACTCGATTTCGTCGCGTTCGGCCAGATAGCTCTCGTGCGCGGCGCGGTAGGCGGCGGCCAGCTCCTCGTCCGCGGCGAGCCGCTCGGTCATCTCCCGCATCACGCCGGCCGATTCCTGCCTGCTCGCCTCCGCGGTGAGCCGGGGATCGGTGAGGTAGTAGAGGGTCGGGAAGGGGGTGCCATCCGGTAACCGGGGCGCGGTCTTCACAACGGCCGGGATCCCGTCCGGGGTGCGGTAGGCGATGGCGAGCACGCCGCGCGGCGCACGGCCCAGCTGCTCGGCGATGATCGCGAGATCCTGGTCGGTGGGTGCGGTCACCTATGTCCTTCCGGTGCTCGAGGTGGTGGCGCGGCGGCCTAAGGCGTCGGCTGCGGCTCGGAGATGCTGCGCCACAAATCGGTGTACCAAGGCTGAGGGTCCCTGGCTCTGGTGGGCGCGGGCGGCGGCGCGGGCGCCTCGATGCCGGGCACCTGCACGATATACGGCGTCTCGCCGGGCATCACCAGACGCAGGCGGTCCCGCGCCTCGCTGCGGATATAGGCCGGATCCTGTTGCTGCGCACGACGATCCCGCAACCGGGCCAGATCCGTCTCGAGTTCCTCGCGCTGCTGCGCCAGCTGCGCTGCCTCCGCGCGCTGGGTGAAATACGTGCGCATCGGCACGGCGAGGGTGAGTGCGAGCCCGCACACCACCATCGCGAGGATCACCGCTTTGCCGGTGGAGAGGCCGAGGAAGGTGTGGTCGTGCCTGTCGCCGACCGAACCCGCCTTGCGCGGTTTCGGCTTCTCCGCGGGCTCCGATCGCCTGCGACCGCGCTTGGCGGCGGAGTCGGCCGGGCGCGATCCGGCGGCACGCGACGTGCGGCGGTCCCCGCGTCCGGCCGGACTGGTCCCACGCGCACGTCGCTCCGTCATCTCACGCCTCGGTCTCTACTTCGCGGTACTCCCGGGGTTCGTGCCCCAGCTCAGCCTTCGAACGCGAAGCGGGGGAACGCGACGTCACCCGCGTAGCGCGCCGAATCACCGAGCGCGTCCTCGATGCGCAGCAGCTGGTTGTACTTGGCGACCCGCTCGCTGCGCGCCGGAGCGCCGGTCTTGATCTGGCCGCTGCCCACCGCGACGGCGAGGTCGGCGATGGTGGTGTCCTCGGTCTCGCCGGAACGGTGCGACATCATCGTCTTGTAGCCGTTGCGATGCGCCAGCTCCACCGCGTCCAGGGTCTCGGTGAGGGTGCCGATCTGGTTCACCTTGACCAGCAGCGCGTTGGCGGCGCCCTTGGCGATGCCCTCCTCCAGGCGCTCCGGGTTGGTGACGAACAGGTCGTCGCCGACCAGCTGGACCTTCTCGCCGATCTGGTCGGTCAGGGTGACCCAGCCGTTCCAGTCGTCCTCCGCCAGCGGGTCCTCGATGGACACCAGCGGGTAGGCGGCGATCAACTCGGCGTAGAACTGCGCCATCTCCTCGGCCGAACGCACCACACCTTCGAACTTGTAGCCGCTGCCGGAGGTGAAGAACTCGGTGGCGGCCACGTCCAGCGCCAGCGCCACGTCGCTGCCCAGCTTCAGGCCGGTCTTGGCGATGGCCTCGCTGATCAGGTCGAGCGCCGCCTTGGTGCCCGCCACGTCGGGCGCGAAACCGCCTTCGTCACCGAGGCCGGTGGACAGGCCCTTGGCCTTCAGCACCGACTTCAGCGCGTGGTAGACCTCCGCGCCCCAGCGCAGCGACTCCTTGAAGGTCGGCGCGCCGATCGGGGCGACCATGAATTCCTGCACGTCGACGCCCGTATCGGCGTGCGCGCCGCCGTTGAGGATGTTCATCATCGGGACGGGCAGCACGTGCGCGTTCGGACCGCCGAGGTAGCGGAACAGTTCGAGGCCGGAGGACTCGGCGGCGGCGCGGGCCACCGCCAGCGAGACACCGAGCAAGGCGTTGGCGCCGAGCCGGGACTTGTCCTGGGTGCCGTCGAGGTCGAGCAGCACCTGGTCGACGGTGCGCTGCTCCACGGCGTCCAGGCCGATGACGGCGGGCGCGATCTCGTCGAGTACGCCCTCGACCGCCTTGCGCACGCCCTTGCCGCCGTAGCGTTCGCCGCCGTCGCGCAGTTCGACGGCCTCGTGCTCGCCGGTGGACGCGCCGGAGGGCACGGCCGCCCGGGTCAGGGTGCCGTCGTCGAGAGCGATCTCGACCTCGACAGTGGGGTTACCGCGCGAATCGAGGATCTCGCGAGCTCCGACCTGTTCGATGATGGCCACGAAAAAGACACTCCTTCGGCTGCTGACACGGTATGTCTCACGGGATGGGCCGTGCGCTGCGAGCCTATCGTCCCGGCGGCGAGGCGGGTAACCGGCACTCCGGCGACCGGGAGATCACACCCGGCGGCCGATGCTGTAGCTCGCGGCCCGGTCGCGCACGGTCAACAGGTAGCTGTGCGACTGGTTGTAGGTGAGCAACGCCTGCTGCCAGCCGTGCTCGGAGGTGAGGTCGCCGCCGCTGGCGCACAGGTACCTGGCGGCGGTGAGCGCGGCGTCATCGATGTTCTGCGGATCCGCGACGCCGTCCCCGTTGGCGTCGACGCCCCAGCGCTTCCAGGTCTCCGGGATGAACTGCAGTGGTCCGACGGCGCGATCGTGCTCCGGATCGCCGTCGAGCACGCCGGCGTCGGTGTCCCGCACCGACGCGACGCCCGGCGAGCCGTCCAGCGGCACTCCGATGATCGGCGGGCGGACCGAGCCGTCCGCGCCGAGCTGCGCCCCGCGATGGGTGCCGTGCTTGCTCTCCACGCTCGCGATGCCCGCGAGCGTCGTCCACGCGATGCCGCAGTCGGGACGGGCCCTGGTCATCACGGCCGCCGCGTAGCCGTACGCCTCCAGCGCGATCGGCGGTATGCCGAGCCCATCGGCCTGCTCCTCGGCCCAGCCGCGCAACTGGACGGCCGTGCGACCGGGAGCGTCCAGGTCGATCACGGGTAGCGGGGTGCCCGGCCCGGGCGGGATGCCCTCCGGGATCGGGGTGCGGTCGGTCCCGCAACCGGCGAGCCCGAGGAGCACCACGATGGCGGCCGAGACGCCGGTCTTTCGCAACACCCTTCCATCATCCAGATGACGGCGCGGGCCCGCGGCAAGCCGGTGACGGAGCGCACTGCGTGTCGAAAGCGCGTATGACCCGGCGGTCGCCGTGTCACACCAGCAGTTCGCTGGTCGCGCCGTGCGTCGGCGCGGCGAGAACCGTTCCGGTGTCCCCGGATTCGACGACGCATCCCTGATCGAGGACGAGCAGCCGGGGACAGTATTCGGCGACCAAGGCCATGTCGTGCGTGACGACCAGCAGTGCGGTGTCACGTTCGGACCGGATCCGATCCAGCAGCGCCATGATCGCCGCCGCGGTGGAGTGGTCCAGTGCCGAGGTGATCTCGTCGCACAGGAGCACGGCCGGTTCGGCGGCGAGGGCGCGGGCCAGCGCCACCCGTTGCCGCTGGCCGCCGGACAGTTCGTGCGGATAGCGGGCGGCCAGGTCGGCGGACAGCTCGACCGCGGCGAGCAGTTCGGCGATTCGCCGCGAAAGATCCCGGCGCGCGACGCGCCCGATCCGCCGCAAAGGGCGGCCGAGCGTTTGCGCCACGGTGCGGCCCGGATTGAGCGCGGACCGTGGGTTTTGAGTGACCAATTGAATGCCGCCCGCGCCGTGGTGAATTCGCCGGTTCGCCCCAACGATGATCGGGTCGCCACGCAGTTCGAGCGATCCGGTCGCCGAATGGTGCAGCCCCGCGAGCACGCGAGCCAAGGTGGTCTTGCCCGCGCCCGACGCGCCCACCACCGCGAGCGCCGAGCCCGCCTCCAGCGCGAGGTCGATGTCGGCGAGCACTCGGTGTCCGTCGATCGAGGCGCTGATGTTCTCGGCGCGCAGCACGACGTCGGGCGGTCGGTTGTCCGCCGAGACGGCCGAAGGCTTGTGACCGTTGCGCGCTCGCTCTCCGGTCGAGGCGACGTCCGGCGGAGGGAGAGCACTTCGCCGTTCGGCACGCAGCTGTGTACCGCCCGCCGGAGACGGAGGCAGGGACGCCGGACGGACCACGCCGAGTTCGATGATGTCGTCGGCGATCGAGTGCACGAGAGCGGTGTCGTGCCCGGACAGCAAGATCGCCGCCGAACGCTCGCGGGCGAGTACCGCCAGCTGCCCGGCGATATCGGTGCGCAGTGCGCCGTGCAGCCCGGCCAGCGGCTCGTCCAGCACCAGCACGCCGGTCCGGCGGATCAGCGCCCTGGCGAGGGCGACGCGGCGCTGCTGACCGCCGGACAATTCACCGGGGCGGCGGCGAAGGTAGTCCGGCGACAGACCGACCAGCGCGAGCGTGTCGATCAGGGTGGACTCGGGCGCGCGCGGCGCGACCTCGCGTAAGAGGGCGCGCACGCGCAGCAGCGGGTTCAGCGCCGACCCGGGATCCTGCCCGACGTAAGCGATATGCTGACGCCGGAAGCGTTGCAGCGCAACACAATTGAGCGACAGCACATCGTGTCCGGCAACCGATGCCGAGCCCGTCGTGCGCGCCGCCGCGGACGGGAGTTGCCCGAGCAGTGCGCGCATCACCGTGGTCTTGCCCGACCCGGACGGGCCGGTGAGCGCCGTGACCGTGCCCGCCGGTATCCGGAAAGTCGCGGGTCCGGCCAATTCTCGCCCGTCCTGACCCAGCACGGTCAGGCCGTCGACCGCGACGAGATCGGCCCGCACCTGCCCGGCGCCATCCGCCTCGGCCGTCCGACGCGCGCTCGTCGTGACGTTCACGTTCATTCCCGCTCCCCTCGCCCGAACGCCGACACCGCCAGGTTCACGCTCACCGCGACGATCGCGATCGCGAGGCTCGGAGCGAGCACGGCCCAGGGATTGAGCAGCATGCCGGAGGCGTTCTCGCGCACCATGACCGCCCAGTTGCTCGCACCGAGCGTCGTGGGCAACTGGAGGAAGGACGCCGTGCTCACCAGATAGACCGCCGCCACGAAACGCAGCCCGAGCTGAGTCGTCGACACCGCGCGCAGGTTCGGGATCACTTCCCGGAACACCAGGTGCCCGAGCGACTCACCGGCGGCTCGCGCGCTCTCGACATATCCGGACGCCGCGACCCCCGCGGCGGCGGCCGTGAAGATTCGCGCGCAATAGGGAACGCCGAACAGCAGCGCCAGGACGATCAGTCCCAGGGTTCCCGCGTCGGGCCACGAGGTCAGCACGAGCAGAATCCCCAGCACCGCTGGTAGCAGGATGAACAAGTCGGTGCCGAGTTCGATCCACTCGCCGATCCGCGGGCGCAGCGCCGCGACCGCGCCGAGGACACACGACAGTCCGGTCACCGACACCGCGATCGCCGCGGCCACCAGCAGCAATCCCCAACCGCCATAGAGCAACTGGCTGAGCACGTCGCGGCCGAGCCGGTCGGTGCCCAACGGCGCGCCGGCAGCGGGGTCGCCGAACGGGATGGCGATCGCTTCCTCCGCCGGGTGCGGCGCGAGCGTCGGTCCCAGTGCCGACGCCAGCGTGACCAGCAGAGCAGGTGCGACGGCCAGCTGCCCGAGCCGCCGTCGCGCCGGGCTCGCGATCTTCGCGGAAACCGTCATCGCCGCCCCCGCAACGCCCAGGCGCGGATGCCGTCGGCGGCGGCGAGCACGATCATGATGAGCACCCCGGACAACGCGACCACCGCGGCCACCACCGAGATGTCGCGATCGGCCACCGAGCCGGCCAGGACCGCCCCGAGGCCGGGATAGTTGAACACGGTCTCCACCACCAGAGCACCGCCGAGCAGCATCCCGACCGTGGTGGCGAAGCTGGCGACGATCGTCGGCAACGCGAACGGCAACACGTGCCGCGCCAGCACCGCACGGCCCGAAAGGCCATCGAGCAACGCGCTTTCCACGTGCGGTGCAAGCGCGGCGTCGGACAAGGCGGCGCGCACCACCCTGGTGTTCCATCCGATCTGGGGCAACGCGAGTGCGAGCACCGGCAGCACCAGCATCTCCGGTCCGGCCGGCATCCCCGACCGGCCGGTGATGGTCACGGCGGGCAGCCAGCCCAGTGCCAGCG
Organism: Nocardia sp. NPDC004260; assembly: GCF_053603155.1. Classification (NCBI taxonomy): domain Bacteria; kingdom Bacillati; phylum Actinomycetota; class Actinomycetes; order Mycobacteriales; family Nocardiaceae; genus Nocardia; species Nocardia sp. NPDC004260. The sequence goes on from NZ_JBSGEZ010000080.1 coordinate 8,808, forward strand.
CGAACACCAGGATCAGCACCGTGGCGATCACGAATTCGGGAACGGCCACCGCGGTGGTCGTCGTCGGCTGCAAGACACGCGCGGCCACGCTGCCCGGACGCGTCGCCCACCACGCGCCGAGCGCGAGCGACGCGAGCACGGTCACCGCGAGGGCGATACCGCCGAGCAGCAGCGTCGGCGGGAACTTGTCGATGAGCAGGTCGTCGACCGGCCGTCCGCGCGCGGTACGTCCGAAATCGCCGGTCACGACGCCCGCAATCCAGTTCCAGAACCGCACCGCCAGTGGGCGGTCCAGTCCGAGTTCGCGTTCTTTGGCGGCGATCTGCTCGGGCGTTGCCTCCCGGCCGAGGACGGCGCGTGCGGTGTCGCCCGGCAGCAGGTCCACGGCGACGAAGACGCAGGCCAGCAGCGTCACCAGCAGGATGACGCGCCGGAGCAGCAGTCGCGCGAACAGCATCACCCGGCCAGCCAGGCCTTCTCCAGCTGGACCCTGGCGAACCCGCCGAGCGTGGGCAGGTCGCGCACCCGGGAGGCGGCGATGTCGATGCCGTCGGCCATGCCCCAGACCAGGTAGCCGCCGCGCTCGTACTGGATGCGCTGCAACTCCTGATTCGCCTGCCGGTACTCCGTGTCGGTGCGCGCGGCGAGCGCCTTCGCGGTCGCGGCGTCGAATTCGGCGTCCTTGAAACCGGTTTCGTTGCGGTTCGATCCGCTCGACAGCAATTTGCTCGCGAAGAAGAGGGTGGAGTCGTTGGTGCCCCAGGAGATCGTGTACAGCGGCGCCTTCAGCCAGGTCTGGTCGTAGAAGGCGTTCGGCTCCTGGGTGACCACGTCCAGCCGGACGCCGATCTCGGCGAGCTGGGTGGCGATCACCTTCGCCGATTCCACCTCACCGGGCGCCTCGGCCTTGGTGACGAAGGGGTAACTGCGCCCGGTGTCGAATTTCGCCTCGCGCAACAGCGCTTTCGCGCGATCGAGGTCGCGGGCGCGCTGGGCGAGGGAGGTGTCGTAGAGCGGATCGGCCGTGCCGAGAATGTCGTTGGCCACCGTTCCGTATCCGGAATGCACCTGGTTGACCAGGGCTTTGCGGTCGACGCCGAGCCGTAGGGCGGTGCGCACCCGCGCGTCGGCGAACGGGCCGTCGGAGCTGCGCATGGCGACGCCGACCACCGTGTCGTTCGGTCGGCGCACGACGGCCAGATCGCCGCGCCCCTCGGCGGTGCGGCCCGCGATGGCGCCGACGTTGGAAGCCAGGTCGATCTGCCCGCTGAGCACCGCGTTGCCCAGCGCGGTCACGCTTTCGAACATGGTTACCTCGATGGCCTCCAGCGGCGGTGGCCCGCCGTGCCACCGCTCGTTGCGCACCAGCCGGGCGTTGCCGCCCTGATAGGACTCCAACCGGAACGGTCCGCTGCCCACGGCCTTGGTGAAATCGGTGGTGTCCTTCTTGACCGTGAACGTCATCAGCCGCACCAGCAACGGCAGTTGGGTATTCGGTTCGGGCACGGCCAGCACCACCCGGTTCGGCCCGTCGGCGGAAATGTCCTCCACGGCCACCGGCATCTTCGACGCGCCACCGACCGTGCGCAGCCTGCGCAGCGACCACACGACATCTTCGGACGTCACCGGTGTCCCGTCGTGGAAGGTCGCGTTCTCGGCCAGGGTGAAGCTCCAGCGCCGCCGGTCGGCGTCCGGCTCCCACCGATTCGCCAGGCGGGGAACTACGTTCGGGTTGCCGCCCGGCACGGTGAGGGCGTCGTAGACCAGGGAGGTGACGAGGAAGTCGCTGTCGTTGCTGAGGTTGGCGTGCGGATCGCGTTCGATGCGCGCCGCGGTGCCGAGCGCGCCGACTCGCAGCGTGCCGCCACGTCGCGCGGGCCCGGACACCTCGGCGTCATCGGAACAAGCGGCTACCAGCAGTACAGCCCCCACGCCGAGACTCGACCGCAGCAGGTCCCTTCGATTCAAAACCATTGTGCTGCCCTTCTTCCTGAACCGAACCCACGCCGTACCGCACCCAGTGCTCGATCAGGACAGGCTAGCCTAATGCACCGCGCGACTCACCGATACCGGCACTAAAACGGCAGTGCAGGGGCGCATCTCCGCAAACCCCGGACCGAGCCCCGGCACGTCCACCGGCTACCGGCTTCACCCGAGCCGAAGTTATGCGATTCGGCTATTTTTCTCCGACTCGCTTAGGTAAGCCTTGCTTCACTTCCTACAAAGGGCTACCTTCCCATACTAGTCGTGAACCCTGCTTTTCCCACTGCTGCGAAGAAGGGATACCCGGTGAAAAGCGTTCTCTCCGAACGTAAGACGCTTCACCCCCTAGACCTCGAACGACGCGAGCTTTCCCCGGAAGCGGGCCGCGCGGTGCGCGCTCTCGCCAGAGAGATATCGGCCACGCTCGATCTCGCACTCGCCGATCCGGCGGCCGCGGCGCGCACCCTCTCCGACCCCGCGCTCATCGAACGGATCGATGCGGGCGCCGCACGGCTCCCTGCCGAAGTGCGCCACGCCATGCGCCCGCCCGCCACCCCCGCGGGCGCTACGGTCGTCGGTCGTCTTCCGCTGCTGGACAACGAATTCGGACCGACTCCGCCGAGCTGGCGGGAGGCGGCGCGCTGGAGCGGAGATCCGCAGCGGCGCGCGCATTCGTTCGAACTCGACTTGGTGATGCTGCTGCTGGCGCGGAGCGCGGGCGAGCCGTTCGGCTGGCAGGGCCAGCAGGACGGCCGATTGGTCAACAACATCGTTCCCGCGGCCGGTCACGAACACGAACAGTCCGGCGCCAGCAGCGAAACGCTGCTCAGCCCGCACACCGAGGACGCCTTCCATCCGGAGCGCGCCCACCTGCTCATGCTCGGTTGCCTACGTAACCCGGATCTGGTCGGCACCACCGTGTCGTCGGTGCGCCGGATCGAACTGTCCACCGCGCAACGCGAACTGCTCAGCACTCCCGTACTGCCGATCCTGCCGGATGTCTCCTACGGCGACGGTCACGAAACCTACCCGGCCACACCGATTCCGACGCTGTGGAGCGTCGCGGGCGCCGACCGGCAGACGCTTCGCTACGACCCGGCGTACACGCCGCTCGACGACGCCGACCCGGAATTCCGCGCGGCCTACGCACAACTCGCCGCCGAACTCGAACGCGTCTGCGTCAGCGCGTCGCTCGCCCCCGGCGAGCTGTTGCTGGTGGACAACGACGTCGCCGTGCACGGCCGAGTGCCGTTCACCGCGCGGTACGACGGCACCGACCGGTGGCTCAAGCGAGTGAACATCCGGCTTCCGGAACGGCGGCGGCGGGCCGAGGAAGCCGACGAGAATGGCTACGGGCAACAAACCGTAGCCCCGTTCCGGACGGCGGCAACCCCGCCGGTTCGGAGCGGCACTCATGAGCGGGATGCAGTACGACATGATCGAGGACCCCTTGAGCACGCGTGACCGAAACACACCCCTGCGGGTGTTGAGCCGAAGCGACCTCGCCGACGTGCCGATCACACCGGCCGCGGTGGTACGCGCCGTGGAAGAGGCGTATCTCGCCCTGGCGGCGGGTGATTCGGACAATCCGCGCAAGCTCAGCGTCGCCAATCCCGACGGCTGGTCGGTCGCCTACGCCATGCTCGGCCGGGACGGCCGCAGGCGCGTGGTGGCGATGAAGACCTCCTACAAGTTCGATCCCGGCCACGATCGCAGCACGAAGCGGTACTACACGACCATCACGCTCTACGACGACAGCACCGGCGCGCCGATCGCGATGATGGACTGCGCGCGGGTCGGCGCGTTGCGTACGCCCGCGGTGTCGGCTCTGCTGGTGCGCGAGACGATCCGGCGGGGCGCGGAGAGCGTGCTGCTGATCGGCACCGGAACCCAGGGCCGCAACGCCCTTCCGCATCTGCTCGCCGCGAACCCGCAGCTGCGCAAGCTGATGGTCTACGGCACGCACCCCGAGGGCCTGGCAGCCGTGCACCGCGTGCTCGCCGAGCACCATCCGCACGCGCTGCTCGAGACCGTCACCGATCCACCCGCCGCGGCGGCCACGGCCGATGTCGTGCTGGCCACGGCGGGCCCGGCCACCGAAGTGGCGCTCGAATCCGACGATCTGGCGCCCGGTTCGGTGGCGGTGCTGGTCGGTTACGGGCTCGCGCCGTCCGCGCTGACCGATGCCGATCGCGTGATCGCGACCAGCGCCGAGCAGATGGCGCTGACCGGCACCGACATGGCCGGGCCCGACGGCACGCTGCGCACGGTGGACGCCGAGCTGCCGCACATCCTCAATCGCCGTGCGGTCGCGCGCCGCTCCGACGACGAGCGCGTCTTCGTCTACAACAGCGGGCTGGTGCTGACCGACATCGCGGTGGCCCACGCGCTGGCGGAGCGGGCCATCGCGGAAGGCCGTGGCACGGAGGTGCCGCTGTGGGACTAGAACACGGAGGTGCACGGTGGGACTAGAACACGCGAGTGTCACCGTGGAGCCTACGGACGAGGCGGCCACGCGCGATTCGATCAGCGCGTCACCGATGCCCGCGCATCTCGATCCGTGGGAGCGCCGCCTGTTCGCCGATCCGGATCTGCTCGGTGACCTCGCTTTCACGATCGGCGGGCCGTTCCACGTGATGTACCCGGCGCGGGTCGGCCACAACATCCGGGCCTTCCGCGCAGCTTTCGAGAGCGCCGGGGTGCAAGGTGCCATTTACTACGGCAAGAAAGCGAACAAGGCCGCATGCGTCGCGCGGGCCTGCGCGGAACACGGTGCGGGCGTCGACGTCGCCAGCGTCGGCGAGCTGACCGCCGCGCTGGCTCGAGGCGTACGCGGTGCCGAGCTCATGGTGACCGGACCGGCGAAGGCGGACGACCTGCTGTGGCTGGCCGCCCGGCACGGTGCGCTGATCGCCGTGGACGATCTCGGCGAGCTCGAACGGCTCGCCGCGCTGGCCTCCGCCGACGGGCCCGCGCGAGTGCTGATCCGCGTGCTGCCCGCGGCCTCGGCCAGCCGGTTCGGCATGACCTCCGGCGAAATCGGGGACGCCCTCGCGCTGTGCGGCGCACGCGATTCGATTCGCTTGGAGGGCTTCAGTTTCCATCTGTCGGGCTACGACGCGGTGGCGCGCTCGGAACTGGCGGGCGAGCTGATCGCCCGCTGTCTGCACGCGCGCACGCTGGGGCATCCGGCCACCACCGTGTCGATCGGCGGCGGCTTCGGCGTCGACTACGTTCCGGCGGACGCGGCGATGGAGTTCACGGCGCGGGTGGGCAGGCAGTGGTTCCACTCCGGCAAGTCCTTCGATTCGTACTATCCGTACCACTTTCCGGTGCCCGGCGCGGCCATGCTCGCGCAGATCCTCGACCACGCGGATCTCGCCGGACGACTGCGCGACAACGCCGTACGGCTGGCCGTCGAACCGGGGCGCGCGCTGCTCGCGCACGCGGGCTGCACCGTCTTCCGTGTCCAGGGCAGCAAGACCAGGCACGCGCACGGCGAGCCCTACCGGTTGCTCACCGTGGACGGCACCAGCCTCAGTCTCTCGGAGCAATGGTTCGACAGCGAGTACCTGCCCGATCCGGTGCTGTGGCCCGCGCGGCCCGGCACCGCGACGCCGACCAGCGTCGGGGCGGCCACCTGTCTGGATTCCGACATGCTGAGCTGGCGGCGGGTGCCGATGCCCCGCCCCGCCGAGGTCGGCGATCTGCTGATCTACCCGAATACCGCCGGCTATCAGATGGATTCGAACGAATCCGCGTTTCACGAACTGCCCATCCCACCGAAAGTCGTACTGCACGACGCACCCGGCGATCGCTTCCGCTGGACCCGCGACGGCAGCTGACCCGACTTCCCGACCAGAACCAGGAGACCTCGATGCCGCTCGTCACGCGCGTGACGGATCTGATCGGCCGCACGCCGCTGTTCGAGCTCGCGGCCACCGCGACCGGCACCCGCCTGCTGCTCAAACTGGAGCAGTTCAACCCGACCGGTGCGGCCAAGATCAGGATGGCGCGCGAAATGGTGCTCGACGCCGAACGTCGCGGTTTGCTACGCAGTGGCGGACATATCATCGAGTCCACATCCGGCAATACCGGGCTCGGCCTAGCGGTAGTTGCCGCGGAACGTGGGTATCGCTTCACCGCAGTGGTCGACCATCACGCATGTAAGGACAAACTGCGCGCGATGCGGGCAATGGGTGCGGAACTGGTGTTCGTCGCCGACGAGGGCGACGACAACCTGGCCACCTCGGCACGGGAGGACCTGGCCGAGGCGATGGCGGCCGAGCGGGACGACGCGTACTTCACCGAGCAGCACAACAACGACGCCAACGCGGTGGGCTACTACCCGGTGGCCGAGGAATTGCTCGAGGACGTCGATCGGGTCGACATCCTGCTGTCCGCCGTGGGAACCGGAGGTTCGCTGTTCGGCACCGCGACCCGGCTGCGCCAGCTCGGCTGCACGCCGCACGTCATCGGGGTCGAACCGGTCGGCTCGATCGCCTTCGGCGGGCCGGGCGGTCCGTACTGGCAGTCGGGCACCGGCACCCCGCCGGGCGCCACCATCGGCACCGCCGTGGACTATTCGCTGCTGGACGAAGGTGTGAAGGTCACCGACGTGGCGGCCTTCGCGACCGCCCGCGCGGTCGCCGCCGAATTGGGGCTGATGATCGGCGGGTCGGCGGGCGGCTCGGTGCACGCCGCGCTCACCCGGCTGGAGGAGTTCCCGCCGGGCTCCACCGTGGTCACCATCGTGTGCGACGGCGGGGAGAAGTACTTGGACACGGTGTTCGACGACGAGTGGATGAACGAGCGCGACCTGCTCGACCCCGGCACCGAACGCGAGATCGCGCTGCTGCTGCGGCGCTACACGCCCGCCGCCAGGAACACGTTGGTGGAAGCACGGTGAGGTCCGGTCGTTGGTACGGTGCGACGCTGCGCCCGCGCGGGACGACGTTCCCGCCCGCTGTGAAGGAGAACCGGTGATCGTGACGAGTTTCCGCGGCGACGGCGGGCGGCTCACCGCGCTCGCGACGCCGATCGCGCTGACCCAGCTCGCCCAGATCGCGGTATCCACCACGAACATCGCGCTGATGGGCACGCTCGGCGTGCGGCAGGTGGCCGCGGGCGGCCTGGCGATCGTGCTGTTCAACCAGATCCGCACCATGTGCGTCGGTTTGATCACCGGCAGCGGCAACCAGATCGCCACCGCCGTGAGCGCGGCGGGCAAACGCGGCGAATCGCCGGATCCGGAGATCCGCGACCTGCTGCGCGCGAGCTTCGCGATCGCCACGATCGCCGGGTTGCTCGGCGGTGCGGTGCTGATCGGGCTCGGCTGGGTGCTGCCCTGGCTCGGACAGGACCCGGGAGTGCTCGCCGACGCCCGCCCGCTGATGGTGGCGCTCGCGCCGGGCCTGCTGCCGTGCCTGTGGTTCCAGGTGCTGCGCCAGTACACGGTCGGCATGCAGCGCCCGCAGGCGCTGCTGCTGGTGACGCTCGGCTCGGTGGCGCTGAATCTGCTGTTGGCGCTCGGCTTCATCCACGGCAAGGGCGGCCTGCCCGAACTCGGGCTCACCGGTATCGGTGTCGCGACCTCGCTGGTCTTCCTGATCACCTTCGGCGTGTTCTGGGTGATGGTGCGGCGCGACGAGGAACTCGGCCGCAGCCTGCCCGGCACGCCGCTGCCGGTGCGGATCACCACCGTGCGCGCCGAGCTGCGACTGGGTACGCCGATCGCGCTGACCTACGGCTCCGAGGCCGGCATGTTCTCGGTGCTCGCGCTGGTCATGGGCAGCATCGGCCCGGCGGCGCTGGCCGCGCACAACGTCGTCTACCAGATCATCTACATCGTGTTCCAGGTGGCGATCGGTCTCTCGCACGGTGCGTCGATCCTGGTCAGCCACGCGGTCGCGCGCGACGAGCACGCGCACGCCCGTGCACTGGCCTGGCTGGCGCTGCGGCACGCCGCGGTGATCGCCGCGGTGACGGGCGCGGTGTACGTGATGGCCCCCGATCTGGTGCTGCGCCTCTTCCTGGACTCCTCGGACGCCGACACCATCCAGGTCGCGCACACCCTGCTGCTGATCGGCATCGTGCTGCAATTCTTCGACGCCGCCCAGAACATCGGCACCGGCCTGCTCCGCGGGCTCCAGGCGACCAACGCGGGCTTCCGGCTCTCCCTGATCGGCTACTGGGGCGTCGGCCTGCCCGTCGCCCTGCTGCTGGCCTATCCGGCCGGGCTCGGTGCCGCGGGCGTCTGGTGGGGACTCACCGCGGGCCTGGCCACCACCGCGATCCTCATGCTGCGCAGCTACTTCGCGTTGCTCGATGAGAAGGACCGCGCCCGGCCGCATCTGCTTTCAGGGACCCTCACGACCCAGAGCTGATCGGTTCGCGCTCCGGGCACCTCCGGGTCGGCGGACGGCTCTCGCGATCGCCGAAGCCGCATCGACCGGGCAACCGGCCGCACGACAAGATCGGCTCCACTGGTCCGACGTGGTCCACGACGGACGCCTACCTCGCTCCGGGGCTGCCCCGGCACGCCACTCGCGGTGCCGAAGGGCGGCCTCGGAGCCGCTAGCCCAGCCCGGGAAGGAATGCCTCGAAACCGCACGCGCGGAGCGCCGAAAGGTGCTGTCCGAACCCGGTCGGCGCAAGTTCCGATTGCCGAAGCCCGGTGCGGGCGCTGCCCCGCGACGGGCCGTCGAGCGGGTACGCGGCGGGTTCTCTCGACAACGACCGTGGCGGAGGGTGCGTCGCGTAGCGTTGAAAACGTCGTCGGCCGGGCTGGGATGACGTGCGCGGCCCGGGATCGGGAGGTGCCGGATGCTGAGCGTGTTCTCCTCGCCGGGGCACTACGTGCAGGGCCGGGACGCCACCGCCGCGCTCGGGGCGGAGATGACCCGCCTCGGCATCGGCGGGCCGGTGCTCATCGTGGCGGGCTCCAGCGCTTTCCGGCTGCTGGCAAGCACCTGGGAGCGCTCGCTGACGGACGCGAAGATCGCCTATTCGATCCATCTGTCCGGTGGTGAATGCAGCCGAGCCGAGATCGCCCGGATCGCCCACGCCGTCGAGGAATCCGGCAGCACGGTCGTCCTCGGGGCGGGGGGCGGCAAGGTGCTCGACGCGGCCCGCGCGGTCGCCGACGACCTCGAGCTGCCGATGATCAGTTGCCCGAGCACCGCCTCCAGCGACGCACCGTGCAGCGCGTTGTCGGTGATCTACACCGACGCGGGCGAGTTCGAGGCGTATCAGCTCGTGCGGCGGAATCCGGCGCTGGTGCTGGTGGACACCTCGGTCATCGCGCGGGCCCCGGCTCGGCTGCTCGCCGCGGGCATGGGCGATGCCCTGGCGACCTGGTTCGAGGCGCGCACGTGCAGCGCCGCCCAGGTGCGCAACATGCGCGGCGGCGCCTCCACTCGCAGCGCCACCGCCCTGGCCGAACTCTGCTATCGCACTTTGCTCGCCGACGGCGCGCAGGCGCTGACCGCCGTCCGCACCCGCAGCGTCACACCGGCGCTGGAGCGCGTCGTCGAGGCCAACACCTTGCTGTCCGGACTCGGCTTCGAATCGTCCGGGCTGGCCGCGGCGCACGCCGTGCACAACGGTCTCACCGCCGCCGCGCGAACGCGCCCGTTCCTGCACGGCGAGAAAGTCGCGTTCGGCACCCTCACCCAATTGGTGCTCGAGGGTGCGCCCGCGTCCGAGATCGGCACGGTGCTCGATTTCTGCGCCGAGGTGGGTTTGCCGACCACGCTGGCCGCCCTCGGGCTGCCCGATGCCGACGACGAGACACTGGCGGCCATCGCACAGCGGGCGACCGCTCCGGGCGAGACGATCCACAATGAACCCTTCACGGTGGATGCCGCGATGGTCGTGGACGCCCTGCGCACCGCCGACGCCCTCGGTCGGTGACCAATCCCACACCCACCCGCGTTCACCCAGCGTCCGACACCGAAACCTCACCTTCCCGCAAGCGAGTCTTCACCAACCACCGGGAAACCTGTCCGTAACCGGCGCTATCGTGGCGACGGAGCCAAGCCAATGGCGGGCAAACCGCCAGGAGGGATTCGGTCCGGTGTCCATCACCAGAGTCGCGGAGTATCCGCGTCCGGATCACGTGTTGTTTCACTTCAGCGACACACATCTCATCGCGGGCGACGACCCCCTGTACGGCGATGTCGACGCCGATCTGCGGTTACGGCAACTGCTGGACCAGGCCGTGGCGAGCCGGATCCGGCCGACCGCGATCGTGTTCAGCGGCGACCTCACCGACCGGGGCGAGCCCGCCGCGTACGCCAAGCTGAAGTCGATCGTCGAACCATTCGCCAGAAGTTTGCAGGCGCCCATCGTGTGGGTCACCGGCAACCACGACGACCGCGCCGCCCTCCGCGCCCGCCTGCTGCACGAGTACCCCACCACTTCCCCGCTGGACCGGGTGCATCTGATCGACGGATTGCGCATCGTCGCCCTGGACACCTCGGTGCCCGGCCACCACCACGGGGAGATCTCCGACGACCAGCTGGAGTGGCTGCGCTCGGTCCTGGCCGAGCCCGCGCCCTTCGGCACCATCTTGGCCATGCACCACCCGCCGGTGCCGTGCGTGATCGACCTCGCCGTCACCGTGGAACTACGGGATCAGCGCCGACTGGCCGATGTGCTGGACGGCACCGACGTGCGCGCCATCCTCGCCGGGCACCTGCACTTCTCCACCAGCGCCACGTTCGCGGGCATCCCCGTCTCGGTGGCGTCGGCCACCTGCTACAGCCAGGATCTCGGTGTGGCGCAGGGTGGCCTGCGCGGCCGGGACGGCGCGCAGGCCTTCAACTACGTGCACATCTATCCGGACACCGTGGTGCACTCGGTGGTGCCCATCGAGGGCGGTCGCACGGTGGGCGCTCCCGCCACGCCGGAGGAGGCGCGGCAACGGCTGACGGAGGAGGGCATCGTGATCCCGCCCGCCGCGCGCATCCCGCACGTCATGCGGCGCCCTGCGTCGACTCCGGAAGCGGATGACGAGGCGGTGTACTGAGCCGTTCCCACGGCGCCGGCTCGGGGTAGTAGCGGGCCAGGAACTCCGAGACGATCCGCACCCGGTCGGACTCGGCGACCTCGGGGAAACTGCCGTCGTTGAGGCAGAAGAAGTCGACGTCGCGATGACGCGCCAGCCCGTCCAGCAAAGCCAGACCGTGGTAGCTGGTCGTGTCGACGTACCGCACCTTCGCCGACTCCTGCGGCACCGCGCGCCCGGTCAGCATGGCGTAGTAGTGATACAGCGAATTGGTGACCGAGATGTCGGTGGCCGCCCGGAACCGGCTCGCGCTCGTGCGCGCGAAGTCCGCGGCGAACTCCTCCTCCATCTCCATGAGCACGCTGCGTCGCAATGGCGCGGGCGTGTGCTCCAGGTGCCGCGTGATGACATAACCGAAGCGCTCCGCCAGCAGCGCCCGATTCACCCGGGCGGCGTTCTCGAAACCGCTGCGCCGCTCGTTGTTGCGTCCGGGCCCGATCCTGGTGTCCGCTTCGATGAATCGGCTCACGCCCCCCGGCGTGAAGAACATCGACGGACGCACCGGACGTGCGAAGAACATGTCGTCATTGGAGTACAGGAAGTGCTCGCTGAGCCCGTCGATGTGCTGCAACTGGCATTCCACCGCGTGCGAATTGAACACCGGCAAGCCGCTGACATCCCGGAAGTGGTCCGCCGCAGGCACCACGGTCACCTTCGGATGCGCGGTCAGCCACTCCGGCGGCGTGGAGTCGGTCGCGATGAAGATCCTGCGGATCCACGGCGCGTTCTTGTGCACCGACCGCAGGGCGTACCTCAACTCGTCGATCTGACGGATCCTGGCGTCCGCGTCGTCGCCCTCGCCGACCACGACCTGAGCGAGCATCCCGGCCCGGCGGGCGCGGAACTCCGGATCGGAGCCGTCCACCCAGGAGAACACCAGGTCGATATCGAACCCGACGTCACCGGTCTGCGGCGCGAACATGTCCGTCAGCGTGGGCCAGGTCCGGTCGAACAGCCGCACCTGCGTGCGCTGGACGTCGGCGAGGTCGAAGACCGGGCGGGTCAGCGCGTTCGGGCGCGGGCAGGTCACCGTGTCGCCGTGGTATTCCCACAGTTCCAGCTCGACATGGTGCGCCGGGTCGTGGTCGCGCCCGAGCCGGAAGACGTTGCGCTGCAATTCGACACAGGAGAACCCCGCCGACATCGCCGCGGCGGTCACCCGGCGCACCATCAGACGCTGCGCCGCGTCGGCCGCGAGCACGAGCCGGTGCCCGCTGTCGCGCACCAGCAGGAACGGCACCTCCGCGGCGGCCAGTTCCGCGCGCAGGTAGCCGAGATCCTCGATCATCGCGGCGGACACGGCGAGATTGCTCGCGATGGCCCGCGTGACCATTTCCACCGCCCCCGAATCCACTGCTCCCCTGTCCGTCATGACTGCCTCCACTTCCGTCGAACCACCGGTCTGAAGATTGCGTCCGGGGCACCGCGCCGAGCAGCGATCCGTCGATGCCGGGGCATCGACGTGCGAGGACCGCGCGCCTGGCGCGGTGACATTCAGAAGTGGGGAAGGGTGCCGAAGCGGGGGTACGAATTGATCACCCGGTATATAGACGACTGGTAGACCATTTCGTTTCACCTCACTCACGGCCGGACGCGCATGGCGTCATGGATGGAAGCGCTGCACTCGTGCGGGAACGATCGAAGGGCACGGGTGGCAGCCGCACGCCGGACAGTCATCGGCCGGCTGGAAAAGTGGTCTGCCCAGGAAACTCCGGGCACCTCTACGAATGATGCAACGCGCTCGACATTCCGTCAATCGGTGCAGCTGAACCGCCCCTGCCCGTGCGCCGCCCACGGCAGTGGCACACACTGGGCAATATAATTAGGATAGGCTCACCATATCATGAGAGGAAGGGTTGTGCCGGTGCGCGTCGTCATTCTGTTCGGATCCGAGATGGGCACCGCGGAGTCCGCGGCGGACACCATCGCCGCGGAGCTGCGCGGGGCGCACGACGTCTCGGTGCACGACATGACGGACTTCGACCTCGCGGATCTGGACGTCCGCGACTTCCACGTCGTCGTGTGCTCGACCTAAGGCGACGGCGAGCTGCCGACCGGCGCCGAACCCTTCGCCGACGCGCTCGACCGCGACACGCCGGATCTGCACGGGTTGCGTTTCGCCGTCTTCGGGCTCGGCGACATCGTGTACGGCGACACGTTCAACCGCGGCGGCGAGATCATCGCCGAGAAACTCGCCGCGCGCGGCGCCGTGCAGGTGGGCGAGCACGCGCGACACGACGCGTCGACAGAGGTCCGCGTGCGGGACATGGCCAGGGAGTGGGCCGCCGCGCTCGACATTCCCGCGCTGATCTCGGCCTGACCGGCGCCGGGTACGCGCCGCCGGTCACCGAAGCGCGGTCCGGACAAAGCGCCCAGCGCCAGCGCGCAAGGGGCACAGCGCCTTAGACTGCTATCAAGCGCGGTACAGCCCGCCGCGCTCGACGATCCATGAGGTGACGAAGATGGCAGCCGGAGCGAGCCCCGCCCAGCGTCAGCACAACTCGACAGATCATCCCGAGCTGGACGCGCTTCCGGAATGGCCGCTGGAGACGATCGGTGTGCTGGTGACCACCGACCCTGTACCGCATGCGATTCCGGTGTCCTGGCCGGTGCGGGCCGGTGACCGGCGCATCCTGATCAGCCTCAAGCAAGATCGCGGTTCGCTGGCGCGGTTGCGCGAACATCCCGAGGTGGCCCTGCTGATCCTCGGTGGGGGCAACGTGGCGATGTGCGCCAGGGGCACCGCGCACGTGGTCGCCGAGCAGATGCCCGACGCCGCCGACTACGTCGCCGTCCGCATCGACGTCGACGTGATCGACGACCATCGCCAGTCGGCCTTCGCGGTCGTGCAAGGCATCCAGCGCACGGTGCTCGACGACGAGAGCGAGTTGCGCGCGCTGAAGGGCCGGGTCGACACCCTGAGATCCTGGGCAGACCACCAGAACTAGATCGGCCCGGCGTTCCCGGGAGCAGAGAAAGAGGCGGCACCGGCCGTGCCGCGCGGAAGGGGATCATGAGCGTCACTCTGGCCAAAGGCGGCAATGTCTCGCTGTCGAAGCAGGCCGCGAATCTCACCAAGGTGTCGGTGGGGCTCGGCTGGGACGTGCGCACCACCACCGGCGCCGACTACGACCTCGACGCCAGCGCGCTCGCCTGCGGACCGAATCTGAAAGTGCTGTCCGATCAGCATTTCGTCTTCTACAACAACCTGCGCTCGCCCGATGGATCCATCGAGCACACCGGCGACAACCTCACCGGCGCGGGCGAGGGCGACGACGAGGTGATCAACATCGACCTCACCGCCACGCCGCCGAACATCACCAACATCTTCTTCCCGGTGTCCATCCACGACGCCGACGCCCGCGGCCAGTCGTTCGGCCAGATCCGCAACGCCTTCATCCGCGTCGTCGACGCCGCCACCGGCGTCGAACTGGCCCGCTACGACCTCACCGAAGACGCCTCCACCGAAACGGCCATGATCTTCGGCGAGCTCTACCGCCACAACAACGAGTGGAAGTTCCGCGCCATCGGCCAGGGCTACGCCTCCGGGCTCGCGGGCATCGCCCGGGACTACGGGGTCAACGTCTGACGGTTGGATTCGAGTTCGCCGCGCCGGTCTTTCGGCCTCGTGCTCCATCGGCATCGAGAGCCGGAGGACCCGCGCGGCACGTTTCACCTCCGGTCGAACTCACGGAAACCGCTTCGCGATCGCCGCGCGACTCGAAGGGGTACAGATTCCCGTCAGGAACGAAATCGATCAGCACTGGCCCCTCCCTACGAAGACGGCTACCTCCGGTGCACCCGAGCGCGCGGTCGCCTCCCCCGAGATGTCCGACGATTTCAGCTCAGGCTGTCGGCCGAGTGGAATGACACGGCACGCGGAATCACCCGCAACAGACCGGGTCGTCGCAGGGGTCGCCCACTTCGCTGCCGTAGGCGACGAAGTGCTGGATGGGTATCAGGATTCGTTCGGCGGTGTGGGCGTCGAGGGGCGGTGCGGACCGGTCGCTGGGGCGGCCCCACGTTGGCGGGGTGTCATCGATGTCCAGGCGCGGTGCGCCGTCGACGAACAGTGTCCACAGCGGGTGGTCGGGGAAGCCGTTGATGCGCAAGACCCACCACTGGCCGTCGATGTGGGCGGCGACGGGGAATCTGCCGTTCCCGGTCGACTGCCATTGCGGTCGTGCGTTCACCAGTTCGGGGTACCGCATTCTTTCAGTGTCCCCTGAATCGGACGGCCGCGCGGATAGCACCACGTTCGGGGCGGGGATCCCTACCCGGTTCCCTCCGGCCAGAAGGCGTGCCAATCCTCGGCGGTGAGCGGAAGACGTTCGCCCCGTTCCTTTTCCGCGCTATCCTCCGCCGCGCGGATGTCGGCGGCGAAGGTGAGCGTCGCTTTGCGGAGGCGTTCTTCGGCGCTTTCCGGGCCACCGAGGTGCACGACGCGCAGGGCTTCCGGAACGAGGGCGGGTGGCAGGCCCGCTTTGGTGCTGCGGGAGATGATCTTCTCGGCGAGGGCCAACGCGGGCTGGGCCATGGCTATGCCATCCAGGCAGGAGCGGCGGGACTTCTCGGCGGATTTGCGTTCTTCCCAGGCGCGTTCCTGGGCGGCGATCTTCTCGGCCACCGAGGCGCCGGGATCGATCGCGGAGTCCACCAGGTGCGGGCTGCGGTTGACCAGTTTGGCGACCAGCGCGGCGGCGACGTCGTCGACGGTGAATTCGCCTGCGGCTTCGGCGATCCGGGAGTGGAAGAGCACTTGCAGCAGCAGGTCGCCGAGTTCCTCCTTGATCGTCTCGGCATCCTCGTGCTGGATGGCGTCGAGCAGTTCGTAGGTCTCCTCGAGCAGATAGGGGCGCAGCGAGTCGTGGGTCTGGGTGACCTCCCACCCACCGAAATGCCAGAGGCGGTCCATGACCTCGACCGCCCCGGCCAGCCCCGCCGCGACCACCGCGGTGTCCGTGCGCGGTGTCGCCTCCCCGTCGCGCTCCACGCCGTGAACCGCACGATGGCGGGCGGCCCGCAGAACGGACTCGTCGCGTGTCGAGCTCATCGCGACGCCATCTCGGCGGCGACGGTGAGGTCGACCGCTCCCTGCGCCTTCCCGTCCAACGCCAGCAACAGATCGGCGACGAATTGCAGCAGCACGACATCGCGGACGCGCTCGGCCCCGACACTGTCCTGCACGCGCGGCAGCGGAAGCTGCACCACCCCGGACGCGGCGCGGTACCCCGCGCTCGGGTAGAGCCGCTTGAGGCGCATCTGCTTGGAATCGGGCAGGTGCAGCGGCGAGATCTTCAACGTCGTCCCGGTGACCGCGATCTCGGTGACCTCGTACTCGCGGGCGAGCAGGCGCAGCTTGGCCACCGACACCAGACGCCCGACCTCCACCGGCAACGGTCCGTACCGGTCGACGAGTTCATCCACGACCTGCGCGAGCACCGAATCTTCCTGCGCGGCAGCGAGTTTGCGGTATGCCTCCAGGCGCAGCCGGTCACTGGCGATGTAATCCGGCGGGATGTGCGCGTCGACGGGCAGGTCGATGCGCACCTCCTTGACCTCCTCGGTGGTGATCGGCTTGCCGTCCGCGGCGGCGCGATACGCCTCGACGGCCTCCCCGACCAGCCGCACGTAGAGATCGAAGCCGACGCCTGCGACATGGCCGGACTGTTCGGCGCCGAGCACGTTGCCCGCGCCGCGGATCTCCAGGTCCTTCATCGCGACCGCCATGCCCGCGCCGAGATCGGAGTTCTGCGAGATGGTGGCCAGTCGGTCGTAGGCCGTCTCGGTGAGCGGCTTCTCCGGCTGGTAGAGGAAGTAGGCGTAGCCGCGTTCCCGGCTGCGCCCGACCCGGCCGCGCAGCTGATGCAACTGCGAAAGGCCCAGTGTGTCGGCGCGTTCCACGATCAGGGTGTTGGCGTTCGAGATGTCCAGACCGGTCTCGATGATCGTCGTGCACACCAGCACGTCGTATTCGCGCTGCCAGAAGCCCTGCACGGTGGACTCCAGCGCGTCCTCGTTCATCTGGCCGTGCGCGACCGCCACCCGCGCTTCGGGCACCAGATCGCGAATCCGCTTGGCGGCCTTGTCGATCGACGACACCCGGTTGTGCACGTAGAACACTTGGCCGTCGCGCAGCAACTCGCGCCGGATCGCGGCGGTGACCTGCTTGTCGTTGTAGGCGCCCACGTAGGTGAGCACCGGGTGGCGCTCCTCCGGCGGGGTGAGGATGGTCGACATCTCACGGATGCCCGCCAGGCTCATCTCCAGGGTGCGCGGAATCGGGGTGGCCGACATGGTGAGCACGTCGACGTGCGTGCGCAGCGCCTTGATGTGCTCTTTGTGCTCGACACCGAATCGCTGTTCCTCGTCGACCACCACGAGGCCGAGGTCCTTCCAGCGCACGCCGGTCTGCAACAGCCGGTGCGTGCCCACCACGATGTCTACGCCGCCGTCGGCCATTCCCTCCAGCACCGCGCGGGCCTCGGCCGGATCGGTGAAGCGGGACAGCCCTTTCACGGTGATCGGGAAACCCGCGACGCGCTCGGTGAAGGTCTGCAAATGCTGCTGCGCGAGCAGCGTGGTCGGCACCAGCACGACGACCTGTTTGCCGTCCTGCACCGCCTTGAACGCCGCGCGCACCGCGATCTCGGTCTTGCCGTAGCCGACGTCGCCGCAGACTACGCGGTCCATCGGGACGGCCTTCTCCATGTCCGATTTCACCTCGGCGATGGCGGTCATCTGGTCGACGGTCTCGGTGAACGCGAACGCGTCCTCCATCTCCTTCTGCCACGGCGTGTCCGGTCCGAACGCGTGACCGGGCGCCGCCTGGCGGGCGGCGTACAACTGCACCAGCTCGCCGGCAATCTCGCGAACCGCTTTGCGCGCCTTGCGTTTGGTGTTGGCCCAGTCCGAGCCGCCGAGCTTGGACAGGCTGGGCATCTCGCCGCCGACGTAGCGGGAGAGCTGATCGAGCGACTCCATCGGCACGAACAGCCGGTCACCGGGCTGGCCGCGTTTGCTCGGCGCGTACTCGATCACGAGATACTCGCGGCGCGCGCCGCCGACGGTGCGCTCGATCATCTCGACGAACTTGCCGATGCCGTGCTGGTCGTGCACCACCATGTCGCCCGCGCTCAACGCGAGCGGGTCGACCTGGTTGCGCCGTTTGGCGGGCATCCGCTTGCCCTCGGTCGGCGCGGTGACCCGGTTGCCGGTGAGGTCGGACTCGGCGACGACCACCAGACCGGCGCCCTCGAAGATCAAGCCGTCGTGCAGCGAGCCGCACAGCACGCCCACCACGCCCTCGTTCGGCTCCGCGCCCGCCTCCAGCGCCGCGGCGGGGACCTCCGCGTCCGCGAGCCGTTCCAGGATGCGCTGCGCGGTGCCGTGGCCCGCGACGACCACCACGGCCCTGCCGCCGGTGAGCACGTGGGCGCGCAACGAGGCGAACATGGTCGCCACCAGTTCGTCGGACCCGCGCGCGGCCGGGCCGGGCAGCACCGGCAGCACGACCTCGGAGGAATCCCCAGAGGCGAGCGGGCTCAGCGTCCACCAGGGCAGGCCCTGCCGGTCGGCGCTGGCCTGGATCTCGGGCAGCGGGCGGTAGGCGGAGGCGGCCAGGTCGAGTCCGTGTCCGCCGAGCGGCGCGGCGCCGCCGAACGAGGCCGCGGTCCAGGATGCCTCCAGGAATTCCTCGCCGGTGCGTACCAGGTCGGCCGCGCGGGTGCGGATCTTCTCCGGATCGCACAGCAGTACGTGGGTTCCCTCCGGCAGCACCTCGGTGAGCAGGCACAACTCCCCCGGTTGCAGCACCGGCAACAGCGCTTCCATGCCCTCGACCGGGATGCCCTGCGCGAGTTTCTCCAGCATCTCCACCAGCGCCGCGTCGGCCGCGTTGGCGGCGGCGACCTCGGCCGCCCGCTCGCGCACCTCGGGGGTGAGCAGCAGTTCCCGGCACGGCGGCGCGACCACGACGTCCACCGCGACGTCCGGCAGCGAGCGCTGGTCGGCGACGGAGAACGGCCGCAGTTCGGTGACCTCGTCACCCCAGAATTCCACGCGCACCGGATGGTCGGCGGTGGGCGGGAAGACGTCCAGGATGCCGCCGCGCACCGCGAACTCGCCGCGCTTACCCACCATGTCGACCCGGGTGTAAGCGAATTCCACCAGACGCGTGAGCAATTCGTCGAAGTCCAGCTCGGCGCCGACGCGCAGCACGATCGGCTCGATGTCGCCGAGCCCGCCCGCCATCGGCTGCATCAGCGACCGCACCGTGGTCACCACCACGCGCAGCGGCGCGGGGAAATGCGGGTCGTCGGGGTGGGCGATCCGGCGCAGCACCTCCAGCCTGCGCCCCACCGTGTCGGCGCCCGGCGAGAGCCGCTCGTGCGGAAGCGTCTCCCAGGACGGGAACTGCGCGACCGTGGGACCGAGCATCTCCACGAGTTCGACACTCAGGTCGTCTGCCTCCCGCCCCGTGGCCGTGACCACCACCAACGGCCGCTCGGCGGCCAACCGCGACGCGACGAACGGCCGCACCGCCGACGGCGCGACCAGCTCGACCGACGATGTGCCGATCAGCTCCGCGACGGTCCGTAGCGAGGAATCGGCACCGGCCGCGGCGGCCAGTCCCGCCAACGGGGGGCGGTGGGTGGACATCGACAACTCCTGAGCGCAGGCGACACGTTTCGAGCGGCCAACCGAGTCTAGTTAAGCGGGCATCTCGTTTTTGCAGCGCCCGCGCCGCCACGAGGCGACTGCCGCCCCGCCCGGTACCAGAGCGCCCATCCGCGATCCATTTCGTCGCCGATACGGCCGCCAACCCGAACACGCTCCGGCTCCTCCCGGCAAGAAGCGAGCCACACCGAGAAGGGCCTGGCGGAAGCCGTCAGCATGATCCGCGGCTACCTCATCCGGCGGAACAAGCACACCACCGACGAGCACCTAGGTCAGGCCATAGCCAGGGCGAATGTCGCCCGACCCACACTGCGGGGCCCTTCACCAGAGGTGCGGGAAACTCTCCGGACGTCATCGAAACCGTCGAGTGCCCGCCCGTCCACGGCTGATGGATCCACCTCGGCACGCGCCGCCAAGGAGCGCCAACGCAACGGACTCATCGCTGAGCCGCCCGAACCGCCGAGCGGCATGCCCCAGGCACAGCGCGGCCAGCCCGAGCAGCGGGCTGCCCGACATCCGCCGTTCGCGGCCCGGCTCGCGTTTCCACAACCGCAGCGCACGCGACGAAAGAGCAGCCCGAGCCGCCAGCCAGCCACTACACCCGTGCACCGCGCAGCAAGCTTCCACACCAACGCACCCAGCGCACCGCAACCCCGTCTTTCGAGCGAAGCGAGACCGAGCATGCGCCGTTCGCGGCCCGGCTCGCGTGTGCGCGACCGCAGCGCACACGAGGAAAGAGCAGCCCGAGCCGCCAGCCAGCCACTACACGCGTGCACCGCGCAGCAAGCTTCCACACCAACGCACCCAGCGCACCGCAACCCCGTCTTTCGAGCGAAGCGAGACCGAGCATGCGCCGTTCGCGGC
>NZ_JBSGEZ010000081.1:0-28656 GCF_053603155.1 Nocardia sp. NPDC004260
CGCCCGGTTCCGGCGCTTCGGTGCGCGGCAGCAGGTCCTGGTCCGGTCGGTCGCGTAGGAGTGGCGCCATGTTCGAGAAGATCCTGATCGCCAACCGTGGCGAGATCGCGCTGCGGGTCGCGCGCACCTGCCGCGAACTCGGCGTGCGCACCGTCGCGGTGCACTCGGTCGCCGACGCCGAGTCGGCGGTGGTGCGTTTCGCCGACGAGGCGGTGCAGATCGGCCCCTCCGCGGCCAAGCGCAGTTATCTGAACGCCGCGGCGATCCTGGCCGCCGCCGAGCTCACCGGCGCGGACGCGATCCATCCCGGATACGGATTCCTCTCCGAGTCACCGGATTTCGCCGACGCGTGCCGGGCGGCGGGCGTCACGCTGATCGGGCCGCCCGCCGACGTGATGGCCCAGCTCGGCGACAAGCAGTCGGCGCGCACGCTGATGGCGAAGGCGGGACTGCCGCTGCTGCCGGGCAGCCTCGATCCGCTCGAACTCGACGAGGCGCACGCGCTCGCGGATTCGATCGGCTACCCGGTGATCGTCAAGGCGGCCGCCGGCGGAGGCGGGCGCGGCATGCAGGTGGTGCACGAGAGTGCGGCGTTCCCGCGCGCCTATCAGGAGACCAGGGCGACGGCGCGGATGCTGTTCGGCGACAGCCGGGTGTACCTGGAGAAGTACCTCGCCGCCGCCAGGCACGTCGAGATCCAGGTGCTGTGCGATGCCTACGGCAATGGCGTGCACCTGGGTGAACGCGACTGCTCGGTGCAGCGCAGGCACCAGAAATTGATCGAGGAATCGCCTGCCCCGCTGCTGCCGGACGGTCTGGCCGAGCGAATGGGCGCATCCGCCGTGCACGGTGTGCTGGAGGCCGGGTATACCGGCGCGGGAACCGTGGAATTCCTGGTCGATCGGGACGGCAATTACTATTTCATGGAAGTGAACTGCCGCATTCAGGTGGAACATCCGGTCACCGAAATGGTGACAGGTATAGATCTCATCGCCGAGCAGATTCGAGTCGCGGCGGGGCAACCGCTCGGCATCGCTCAGGAAGATATCGTCCTGCGGGGCGCGGCGATCGAATGCCGGATCAATGCCGAAGATCCTGCCGCGGCATTCGCGCCCGCTCCGGGAATCCTGGCGGAATTCACCCCGCCCGGTGGCCCCTTCGTCCGCGTCGACACCCATGCGCACGCCGGATATTCGATACCTCCGCACTATGATTCGCTGCTGGCCAAACTGGTGGTGTGGGCGCCGGACCGGGACCGGGCGCTGGCCCGGATGCGGCGGGCGCTGGCGGAATTCCGGATTTCCGGCGCCCGCGTCGCGACCACCCGGGATTTCCTGTACGAGGTGCTCGACCACCCGGCCATGCGCGCCGCCACGCACACCACCGGGTTGGTGGACGAGCTCCTCGGGCGGGAATGAGCGCGCCGGAGGTTCGCCCGGCCCGCGGCGATCGCGGCCGGGCGGCGGGGTCAGGCGGTCTCGGCGGCGGCGCGGTGCTCGGGGGAATACCACCCGATCAGGTAACCGGCGTGGCGGCTGTTGAGCATCGCGCTCACCGAGTCGTCGGAGGCGGTCAGGATGTCCCGGTGCAACTTCTGCAGCTTCTGGCAGGGGTCGAGCCCCAGTTCGTCCTGCATGAACCTGCTGAACTGCTGGTAGGAGGCCAGGGCGCGGGCGCGCTGGCCCGACCGGCACAGGGCGAACATGTAGTACGCCTGGAGCCGCTCGTGCAGCGGATGCTGCATGGTCAGCCGCGCCAGGTCGGGACAGACCTCACGATGCCTGCCCAGTCGCAATTCCGCCTCCACCCGCAACTCGATATTGGTCAGTCGCAGGTGATCCAGATGCGAGATCTCGGCGGAGAGCGGGATGCCACCCTCCACATCCACCAGTGCGGGCCCGCTCCACAGCGCTTCCGCGGCGCTGAACAGGTCCACCGCGCGCTCGTCGTCACCGGTCTTGGCGGCGCATCGCGCGGCGTCGGACATGGACTGATAGTCGCGCAGGTCGAACACACAGTCCCGCACGTCGAAGGAATAGCCTTTGCTGCGCGTGCGCAGGTAGCGTTCGGCCACCTCCGCCTGTCCGACTCCGAGTTGCTCCGCCATCTTCTTGCGGATGCCGAGCACATATGTTTGCACGACCGTCACCGCGCTGCGCGGCGGATCGTCGTTCCACAGTTCTTCGATCAGGGCTGTCACCGGGACAACGGTGTCGTGCCGAACCAAAAGTAATGCCAGCAACTGCCGCTGCTTCTGCGCGGTCGGCGTCGCATTGTGATTGTTCAGGGCAAGCGTCAACGGACCTAGCACGCGAGCGCATACGGGATACTTCACTGGGAACTCTCCTACGGGCGAATTTCCCCCCGACCGACGTGAGATTCTCGATTCCCACCGCACTGTAGGCTGCGTCCACAGTAGCGAGAAATCCGTCTCGGCACCATGAATCCTGAGTAATATCGGAGTTAATTCCCTGCGCAGGCTCCGCGAATTCTCCTCGGCTGCAAGGAGATTGGCCCGTTATTTGCTCTCCCCGTCAGCTGCGGCGAATTCGTAGGATGTTGTCTTTTCGGGTGCCCGGCCTGCCCTCGGGGCTCGCGTGTTCGCGCTCGACCTCCTCGTCCACTTCCACGTGCCATTCGGCCGGATCCAGCGCGAGACCGGCCCGTACCTCGGCAGTGGTCGGGAAATGCACGTCGGCGGGTGGTTCCAGTACCCAGGAGGGCCATTGCGCGTGACCGACGATCAGCAATAGCCCGCCGGGAGCCACCGCATCGGCCGCCCGGCTCAGGATGCGTGTCCGTTCGCCGTCCTTCGCCGCCGGTGAGTGCAGATACTGCGCCGTGACGAGGTCGAAACTCCCCGCGGGGAAGGTGTGGTCCAGATCGTGCCGCTGCCAAGCTATTTCGCCGTCGATTCCCTGGCGGGCCGCGTTCGTCCTGGCGCGGGCCAGCGCGGTCTCCGACACGTCGACCGCCGTGACCCGCCAGCCGCGCTCGGCCAGCCAGATCGCGTCGGCGCCCTCGGCGCAGCCCAGGTCCAGTGCGGTGCCAGGGGGGACGGCTTCGAGCTCACGCACCAGGAAGAAGTTCGGCCGTCCGGACCAGATCTGGTCGCGCTCCTGGTAGAAGGCCTCCCAGTACTCGACAGTTGTCGGCGTCGTCCGGTCGGCGTGGTGATGGGGTGTCGCACTCATGCGTCCCACCATCCATCGGGCCGACCAGAACGGCAAATATCGTTGCCGGTTCGGCAACCCGCCCCGCCGACTGCCTGCCCGGAGTCCCCGGCCGCGACCACCCGTGGGTCAGTAATCCTCGAGCGGGTCGCGCAGGATCATGCCCTCGGCCGCGCGCAGGCGCGTGGTCATGGTCGTCAGCAGGTCGACGGAGTCCTCGGACAGGCCGATGGCCGTGTGCAGCAGCCTGCGCAGCCGCGGGCTGGCGAGCCGGTCGGCGAGGGTGTTGTCGTGCTCGGTAGGTTCGGCGTCGAGCTGTCGGTCGAGATTCACGGGAAGGTACTCACAATCGGTCATCGGGCCCCCAGGAAACCATGTCAGTGCGACGCTCGTGCCTGGAACGACGCGTGGGCACGGGCGAGATCGTTCCTGGGCGCAGCGTACATCGCGGACGGTCGGTCGCTGGACCGGGTCGAAATGGGTGCATGTGGTCTCCGTGCCGCAATCGGGTCGGCTCGTCCGTGCCATGGCCGTGCCCGCTCCGGCGCCGAGATCGTGCCCATTGTTCCACTCTCCCTGGACAATTCGGCGCAGCGACCCCGTCCACGCAGGTTGCGGACGTGCTGCGGCCCGCAGAAGCGCACGTCGTGCCCGGCACCGGGTGCGGTCCGTTCCCAACTTTGGGAAATATCGCCTCGGCGACGCGGCCGCCGGAAAATCGGGAGTTCAGCTCGTTCGCCCATGACACGATGGGGGCGGCCGAAGCAGGTACCGACCGACGAAGGGCCAGTCATGGGCAATCTCGACGATCGGGTGGCGGTGATCACCGGCGGCGCCCGCGGACAGGGGCGCGCGCACGCCTTGGCGCTGGCGAACGCGGGCGCGGACATCGTGGTGTGCGATATCGCCGCACCGGTGCCCGGCCTGCCCTACGAGCTGAGCACCCCCGGCGACCTGGCCGAGACCGCCGCGCTGGTCGAGCGGACCGGCCGTCGCTGTGTCGCCGTCCGAGCCGACGTGCGCAGCCTGGAACAGATGCGGACGGTCGCCGAGCGCGCGCTCGAGGAGTTCGACCGCATCGACATCCTCGTCGCCAATGCGGGCATCGCGTCCAACTCGCCCGTCGCCGAGATGGACGAGCGGTTGTGGCGGGACATGATCGACACCAACCTGACGGGCGTCTTCCACAGCTTCCGCGCGGTCGTCCCGCACATGATCGAGCGCCGCTGGGGTCGCGTGGTGGCCACCTCCTCCATCGTGGCGAAGATGGGCGCGCGCAACGCGGCGCACTACGCCGCGAGCAAATGGGGCGTGCTCGGCTTGGTGAAGTCCCTGTCGTTGGAAGTGGCGGAGTACGGCATCACGGTGAACGCGCTGCTGCCCTCCGGTGTGGACACCGACATGATCCAGAATCCGGCGACCTGGCGGCTCATGATGCCGGACAAGGAGAATCCCACCAGGGAGGATTGGATGGCGATCATCGAATCCGGGCCGCCCAACGGTGATCTGATCCAGCCCGCGGAGGTGGCCGAGGCGACGCTGCTGCTGGTCTCCGAGCACGGCCGCCACTTCAACGGCGAAGCCGTCACCATCTCCTGCGGCGGGAGCGCGAGCACCTCATAGCGCATGTCCCGTCACACCGGGCGCGCAACGGCGAGTCGCTCGAAGGCGTGAGCGCGAGACGGATGCCCACCCGCGAAAGTAGCGGGTGTCGCGCGACACCCGCTACCGAACGCTCATGAGGCCGGGCAGGGTCCGGCCGACCACCTAGTGCCCCGTCGCGAAGCGTCAGTGGCGACGTGACTCGATCGCGTCGCGGGCCGCGTGCGCGGTCTGCGCTCCACGCTCGCGCGCCAGGTGTGCCGCCTGCACCCCGCGTTCCTTGGCGGCGTCGGCGAGCTCAGGTCCGCGCTCTTTCGCGATCTCCGCCCATTCGGCGCCGCGCTGCTTCGCCAGATCCGCGAGGTGCACGCCCTGCTCCTTGGCGACCTCCGCCCATTCGGCGCCGCGTTCTTTGGCGATCTCGGCCCATTCCGCGCCGCGCTCTTTCGCGATTTCCGCCCAGTCCGCGCCGCGTTCTTTGGCGATCTCCGCCCAGTCCGCGCCGTGTTCTTTGGCGATCTCGGCCCACTCCTGCCCGTGCGTCTTGGCGGTCTCGGCCCAGTCGCTGCCGTGCTCTTTGGCCGATTCCGTCCACCCGGGCCGGTGCCGCTGGGCCGATTCGGCGAGTTCCGCCCCCTTGCTCGCGGCCACCGCGCCCACTGCCCGCGCCTTGTCCGCGGCCTCGTGCGCGTGCTTGCGCAGTGCCGCGCCGGTGGCGGTGTCCGAGGCCGCGCCGAACGGCAACGCCGCGGTCACCGCGGCGGCGGCATCGCGCGCGGCCCTGCGGCCGCGCCAGCCCAGCGAAGGCTTGCCCTCGGTGTCGGCGGCGGTGATCATCAGGCCGCCGAGCAGCCCGAGATCCTTGAGGAACGCGTTGCGCTTCGCCGACTTGCGGGCGGGATCTTGTTCGTTCCAGAAGTCCTGCTCGGTGACGGCCGCGGGCACGACGGTCGCGGCGAGTACCAAAGCGGCCAGTCGCGGTGCCTTGCCGAGGGCCAGCAGGACGCCGCCGCCCACCTGAGCGAAGGCGTTGACCTGCACGACGGTCGACGGATTCGATGGCAATTTCGCGGCCACCTCTGCGGGTAGCTGTCGGTGCCCCCGCTCCAGCAGCGCGTTCGCGGACTTCACCCGCTCGTCCGGGTGCCGCAGCGTATCGACCCCGTCGACCACGAACACGGTGGCCAGTAGCGGCCGGGCGAGTCGGCGCAACAACATGACAGAACCCCTTCCCTCGATGGCGTCACAATTCGGATTCCCCCGCGACTCGTGACCAAACAAGCCGGTCCGCCGCCGTGTGAAAGCGGACTCATCCGGGTAACAGCTAATCGAGGAAGATCGATCCAGGAGGTGAAGGCGCCGCCGCATCGCTCGTTCGCCCGCTCCTGCTCCGCCGGAAGGTATCTGCTGTGAACACCCATACGGCCACAACGGCTTTCGATGCCGTCGTTGCCGAGTTGCCCGCCGCGCCGAAGTGCACGTTCCGCTTCGATTCCGTGCCCTGCCGTCATCGCGCGGAATGGTTCATCCGTAAACGGTCCTGCTGCCATCCGGCGGGTGTGGATTTCCTCTGCGAGACCTGCCATACCCGCATCCACTGGATGCTGGACATCGGCATGGTGTTCGAATGCGCCGGATGCGGAGTGCACTCGGCCAGTTTCGCCGAACTGTGCCCGACCGTGGCTCCGCTCTGAGTGCGGCTCAGCGGCCGCCGGACTGCTCGCGCGCCGGGACATCGGTCGCGGCCAGGAAGCCGGTGATGATCGAAGCGACCCGCTCGGGAGCCTCCACCATCGGAAGATGACCGCAGTCCGGTAGTTCCACCGCCGTGTGCGGGCGCAGCTTGCGGTTCAGCCGTCCGCCCGCCTTCGCCGACAGGATGCGGTTGCGTCGCCCCCAGATCGTGCACATCGGCGGGAAACCGGCGGGCGGCTCGAAGGTGTCCAACGTGCGATAGGACGGAAAATCCTGCACCAAGCCGTGCAGAGCTCGCAGCCTGCCCCGATCGGTCCAGTGCGCCCGCACGCGCGGCTCGTGCTGAGTGCGCAGGCGCCGGCCGCGGGGGCCGAGCTGATTGCCGACGATCAGCGAGACCACCGGGTCCGGCAGGCTGATCCGGCGGGCCAGCGGCGCCAGCGGCAGCCGCGCGTCCAGCCAGGCCAGGGCCGCCGACTGTCCCGAACTCACGGTGTCCAAGGTGAGCGGATTGATCAGGACGAGCGCGCGCACCCGGTCGGGATGACCCATGGCGTAGCGCAGCGAGGTGGCGCTACCGAGACAGTTGCCGATCAGCACCACGTCGGTGACGCGTTGGGCGTCGAGGAACGCCGCGAGCATGTCGACGTAATCGGTGAGGCGGTAGCCGGTCGCGGGCTGGTCGGACTGCCCGTAGCCGGGCAGGTCGAGCGCGAAGACCTCGTGCTCGTCGCGCAGCGCCGCGACCTGGTCGTCCCAGATGCGACGTTGCGTGCCCGCGTTGTGCAGGAACACGACCGGAGACCCGCTGCCCGTGCGGTCGAAGACCACGGACCTGCCCCGATGTTCGAATACGTCCACGCTGACTCCCTACGAACCACCGGCGAGCGAACCGCCGGGTAGCAGCGATTTTACGTGGACGGACCGGACCGAGCGGGCGGTTGGACTATCCGGTGGCGGTCGACGCGCGCAGGAAACGGCCGGTCCGCCGGGTGCCGAGTTCCGCGGCGGGCGCGCCGTCGCCGAATACCGGCACGCCGCCGACCAAGACCGCGGTGACCGTCTGGTCGTTGCGGTTCACCATGCGCGACAGGTCGTCGAAGGGGGCGATCGGGGATTCGTGGTAGGCGTCCAGCGAATCGTCCAGGCGAGCCGGATCGAGCACGACGACGTCCGCTCGGTCGCCCACCCGTAGATGCCCGGCGTCCAGGCCGTACCAGTCCGCGAGTTCGCCCGTGAGCCGGTGCACCGCCTGTTCCGGCGACAGGAACGGGCGGCCCGCGTTCGCGGCGTCGCGCACCCGGCGCAGGAAGCGGAGCCCGAAGTTGTAGAACGCCATGTTGCGCAGATGCGCTCCCGCGTCGGAGAAGCCCAATTGCACGCCGGGGTCGGCGGCGAGCCGATCGAGCACCTCGGGTCGATGGTTGGAGATCGTCGTGCGCCAGCGGACCTTGCCGCCGTGTTCCACCACGAGGTCGAGGAACGCGTCCACCGGGTGCGTGCCGCCGCGCTCCGCGCCCACCTCGCCGAAGGTCTTGCCGATCACGCTCGCGTCCGGGCATTCCACGATCTGCGCATCGAAGAAATCACGGTGCCACACCCGTGGACCGAATTTCTTGTCGTAGTCCTTGCGGAAGCGGCGCCGGTACCGCTGGTCGCGCAACAGTTCCCGGCGCTTGTCCACTTGGTCGGCGAGGTGCAGCGCTTCGGCGCCGGAACCGAACTCCTCGAACACCACGAGGTCGATGCCGTCGGCGTAGACCTCGAACGGCACCGGAAGGTGTTGCCAGCGGAAATCGCCGCCCAGCGCGTTGAGCACCCGCGCGATCAACGGGAAAAGGTACGCGATGCCCGGGATGGCCTTGAGGTCGGCGGCCGAGAGCAGGCTGACCTTCAGCGGCTTGCGGAACAGGCCGAGGCTACCGGCCGCCATCGTCACCAAGCTCTGTGGGCGGGACACGTCGGGTCCGCCCTGTAGTGCCCGCCCGCGCCTGCGCAAGATGGCGTTGAGCCTGCGCCGTTCCCGGGTGGTCGCGTAGGTGGACGGCAGGGTGCGCGATCGGCACACCGCACCGTCGAGTTTGTCGAACAGCAGCTGCTGGGAGGACATGCCGACAAACCCGGCGTCCAGCGCCTCGGTCAGCTTCGCCTCCATCCCCGCCAGTTCGGCCTTATCGGGCCGGACGTCCTTGCGGGTCGCGCGCTCCAGACCCATTTCCGCGGCGCGGATGTCCGAATGCCCGATGAACGCGGCGACATTCGGGCCCAGCGGCAGTTGTTCCAGGGCGGCCGCGTATTCGTGCGCCGAGCGCCAGGTCTTGTGCTCGCCGACCGCGGCGAGGACGTGCTTGCGCGGAATCGCCTCGACCCGTGCGAACAGGTCGCCCGCGTCGGAGGCGTCGACGTGGACGGTCGACAGCGAGCACGAGCCCAGCAGGACCGTGGTGATGCCGTGGCGCAGCGATTCGGTCAGCGCGGGATGCTGGAGCACCTCCACGTCGTAGTGGGTGTGGATGTCGAGCATGCCCGGGATCACCCATTTCCCGGTGGCGTCCACGATGTTCGGACAGTCGGGGTCCTCGATCGGGTCGGCGGAGACGGTCGCGACGCGCCCGTCGCGGATGCCGAGGTGCCGGATCGCCGAGGGCGCGCCGGTGCCGTCGAACCACTGGCCGTTCGCGATGATGGTGTCGTACATGGCTTTACACCTCGAGATCGGCGCGTATGACCTTGCCGGTCGCGTTGCGCGGTAGTGCGGTGGTGGTGAGCCGCCAGCGGGCGGGCACCTTGTAGTAGGCGAGCCGCTCGGCGGTGAACGCGCGCAGCTCCTCTTCGCTGGTCGCCGTGGCGCTTTCGACCACGACCACGGCGGCGACCTGCTGTCCGAGGTCGGCGTCGGGTACCCCGAGCACCGCGCACTCGCGCACCGCGGGATGCTCCTCGAGGCACTGCTCGATCTCCGTGGGGTAGACGTTCTCCCCGCCGCGCAGGATGAGATCCGAACGACGCCCGGACAGGCGCAGCCTGCCGTCCTCCAGCACCCCGATATCGCCGGTGCGCAACCAGCGGTCGGCGGTGATCGCCGCGGCGGTCGCTGCCTCGTTCTGCCAGTAGCCCAGCATCACGTAAGGGCTGCGCACGCAGATCTCGCCTTCGGCGCCGTCGGGGACCACGTTGCCCGCGCTGTCGCGGATCTCCAGCGTGACCCCGACGACCGGACGACCGACGGTGTCCGGGAACGCCGCCAGCTCGGCCGGGCTCGCCAGCGTCGCGGCGGTGCTGCATTCGGTGAGCCCATAGCTGGTCACCAGCGCGTTGCGGGCGACGGGCAGCTGATCGCGCAGCTTCTCCTGCAGCGCGGCCGAGGACGGCGCGGAGTTCAGCGAGAAGGCGGCCAGCGAGGACAGGTCGTAGTCGGACAGGTCGAGTTCGAGCATCCTGGTCGCCATGGTCGGCATGGCGCCCCAGTTGGTGACCCGCTGCGCCTCGATCAGCCGCAGCACCCGGTCGGCGTCGAACGCGCCCTGGTGGATCACCGCCGCGTCGCCGGTGACCAGCCGGGGAACCACCAGGTTGTGCAGGCTGGCGATGTGGAACAGCGGCGAGGTGAGCAGGAAGCGCCGCCCGCTGGGCAGTTCGTCCGCCCCGGTGAGCGCGGCGGCCAGCGCGTCGTTGAAGACGTGATAGTCGGTGACCGCCACCAGGTTTCGGTGCGAGTGCACCGCCCCTTTGGGTCGGCCGCTGGTGCCGCTGGTGTACAGGATCACCGCGGGATCGTCTTCGTCGATCTCGGTGTCGGGCAGGTCGTCGGTGCGGTATTCGGCCAGCAGCGCGGGTATGTCATGTTCCATGGTGAGCACCGGGACCGGGATATCCAGTTCCGCCACCAGCGCCGCGCGCTTCGCGTCGGCCACGAGCACGGTGGGGCTGGTGTGCTCGACGCCGTAGGCGATCTCGCGTAGGGCCCACCACGCGTTGTAACCCACCGCGATCGCGCCGAGTGCTTGGGCCGCCCAGAAGGTGAGCACCCACTCGGGCGTGTTCGCGGCGAGGATGCCCACGCGGTCGCCCTTGCCGACGCCGAAGTGGTCGCGTAGGGCCGTGGCCAGTGCCGCGACCGCGGCGGCGTGCTCGGTGAACGACATCCTGCGGTCCGCGGTGACCAGATAGTCCCGTTCGCCGTGCGCGGTCGCGGCGACGAGTACTTCCCGCAGCGAGGACTTGCGATGGCGCATCACCGGCAGCGGCGCGCCGAGCACGTCCTCGACCACCATCTCGAATCGACCGCCGGGTCCGGTGAGCCTGCTCGCGGCCTGTGCGACGAACGTCTGCGGGTCGATGGCTTTTGTCATATCGGATACTTCCTCGTCACTGCGCAAGGGTTGATTCGTCACGGCTCTGGGACCAGCACGGCGCGGCCGGTGATCAGCCCGCGCTCCAGCCGGTCGAGGGCCGCGCGGCCGTCGGCCAGCGGATAGCGCTCCACTTCGGCGCGCAGCTTGCCCGCCGTGGCCAACGCCACGGCGTCGATCAGGTCGGATCTGGTGCCGCCGTAGGATTTCCGGACCGTGGCGCCCCACGGCCAGCCCGTGCCGGTGGCGGGCGCCGCCGTGATCTCCGGCGCGCCACCGCCGAGGCCGACCATGCGGTAGGCCCCGTTGGGCGCCACCGATTCCACCGCGAGCCGCGCGGTGGCGTCGACGCCGACGAAGTCGAACACCGCGTCCGCGCCGCGACCTGCGGTCCGGTCGAGGATCTCCTTCGCCGTGTCGTCGCCCGCGAGAAGTCCTTCGGCCGCACCGCACCGCGCGGCGAGTTCGAGCTTGTCGGCGCTCACGTCCACGGCCAGCACCTCGGCCGCCGTGGTCGCTGCGAGGATCTGCACCGCGAGGTGGCCGAGCCCGCCGATCCCGACGACCACCGCCGCCGACCCCGGCCCCAGCCGATCACGAGCGCCGCGGATGGCGTGGTAGCTCGACAGCGCGGCGTCGGCCAGCGGCGCGGCCTCCGCGAAATGGAGGTCGCCGATCGGCACGAACGAACTCGCGGGCACCCGGATGTAGTCGGCCATCCCGCCGTCCGGCCCGAGTCCGGGGCACGGCGGCATGGCGGTGCGGCCCGCCGCGAGGCAGACGTTCTCGTTGCCGCCGACGCACTCCCGGCAGACCCCGCACGACCAGCACAGGTACACGATGCCGCGCTCGCCGGCCCGGCGGCCGCCGACCCCGTCGCCGACGGCTTCGATGGTGCCCGCGATCTCGTGGCCGAGAGTCAACGGCTCCTCGCGCATCCGGAAGGGGATGTGCAGCACGTGCAGATCCGAATGGCAGATGCCCGCCGCGCCCACCCGCAGCAGCAGATCGGTGGGACCGATCTCCGGAATCGGTACCTCGCGCAGTTCCAGCACACCGGGCTCGGTGAGCTGCAGTGCCCGCATTATCCGCGCACCGCCGCGAACGTCGCGCGCAGATAGGCATCGCCACGGTCGGAGCCGATCAGCCCCGGCGCCATCCGATTCATGGCGTAGGCGAACGTGGTGCGGTGCTCGAGGTCGTTGACCACCATCGCGCCTCCGTACCCGGCCCACCAGCACACCCGGCCGTCGGGAACCTCCGGGGCGGTCTGCCGCTGCGGCAGGCCGTAGCCGATGCCGAATCGCAGCGGCACCGCAAGTGCGAGATCCACGCCGTCGGACTGCTGCTGGAAGATCAGCTGGATCGTCCGCTCCGACAGCAGCCGCCGTCCGGCCAGTTCGCCGCCGCAGGACACCAGCGATTGCACCCGCGCCACCGAACGGGCGTTGCCGTGGCCGTTCACCGCGCCGATCTCGGCTTGCCGCCACCCGGCGCTCGCCGTCTCGGTGATGTCGAGCAGCGGGCTGGTGAGCGTCTTGACCAGCACGCTTTCCTGGTCGAGCGCGGCCATGTCGAATTCCGGCATGGCGGGCGGGATCAGGGTCGCGATCCGCCCGTGGTGCTCGGGCGCGGTGCCGATGTGGAAGTCCGCGCCCAGCGGCCCGGCGAACTCCTCGGCGAAGAACTCGCCCAGCGAGCGTCCGGTGACGCGGCGGATCACCGCGCCGATCAGGTGGCCGTAAGCCAGCGCGTGGTAGCCGGAGGCGGTGCCGGGCTCCCACCACGGCGGCTGGCTCGCGAGCCGGGCGGCGGAGGCTTCCGCGTCGTAGATATCGGCGAGTTCGATCGGCGGCTGCCACCCGGAGACGCCGGAGGTGTGCGCGAGCAGATGACGAATCTCGATGTCGCCCTTGCCGTTCGCCGCGAACTCCGGCCAGTACCTGGCCACCTTCGCGTGCACGTCCAGTTCGCCGCTCTCGACCAGCAGCAGTGCGCACAGCGCGGTCATGGTCTTGGTGATGGAGAAGACGTTGACCAAGGTGTCCTCGGTCCACGGCTGCGTGCGTTCCCGGTCGCGGTAGCCGCCCCAGAGGTCGACGACCGTTTCGCCGTCGACCGTGACGCAGATCGATGCGCCCAGTTCGTCGCCGGAGGCGAGCCGGGTCTCCAGTTCCGCGCGGACCCGCGCGAATCGTTCGGCGCAGAATCCCGAGGTGGCGGTGCCCGTGGTAGTGGTCATCGCCGCCTCACACGTGTTCGAGCGTGCGGCCGGGAACCGGCAGCGCGTTTCCCGCGGCGGTGGCGCGTTTCGCGCCGCGCGCCAGCTCCCTCCGCATATCCCGCACGTACGGTTCGAATTCGATCTGGATGGTGTGCCGGGGCGAGTCGTAGTAGCGCCCCGACCTGGCCGACTCCGCGGACCGCATGGCCGCCCGCATCTCCTCCGCGGGCGGCAGGTGGTAGCGGCCGGTCAGGTAGGCGGCGACCAGCTTGCTCTGCTGCTCGGCGAAGTTCACCAGCGTGGGCAGCGGCTGGGCCAGCCCGAGGAAGAACAGGTTGTCGATGCCGGGCTTCACCATCTGCTTGAACAGCGGGAAGCGATTGTCGCTGTCGGGCAGCAGTTCCGGATCGGAGAAGAACGGGAAGGAGATGCGGTAACCGGTGGCGCAGACGATCACGTCCACCTCCTCGGCGCTGCCGTCGGCGAAGCGCACCCGCGAACCTTCCAGCGCGGTGATCGCGGGCTTGAACGTGACGTCGCCGCAGCCCGCGCGGTGCAGGAACTCCTCGCTCGCCGACGGATGCGCCTCGAAGGGCAGGTGGTCGGGCTTGGGCAGACCGTAGTCCTCCATGTTGCCGCGGAATTTGCGGACGAAACGCTGCTTGAGTCTCAGGCCCAGCTTCGGCGGCATCCACCGTGGCATCGAGCGCTTGTCGCCGACCTTGCCGTTGACGTACTTCGGCAGTACCCAGACCCCGCGCCGGGCGGAGACGTAGAGCTTCGTCGCGATGAACCGCTGCGACAGCTCGGAGGCGATGTCCAGGCCCGAGTTGCCCATGCCGACCACCACGACGCGCTTGCCGCGCATGTCGACCGGGTCGAACGGGTCGTTGTAGGCGTGGCTGTGCAGCAGCGTGCCGTCGAATTCGCCCGGGTAGTCCGGAAGGCGGGGATCCCAATGGTGCCCGTTGCAGACGATGAGGGCGTCGTAGTCCTCGGTGCTCCCGTCGCTCGTGCTGATCAGCCAGCGGCCGTCCGTCCCGCGCTCGGCGGCGGTCACCCTGGTGTCGAACACGATCCGGTCGCGGATGCCGAAATGGTCGACGTAGTCGCGGAAGTACTGGAACAGCTGCGAATGGTGGGGAAAGTCCGGCCACTCGTCGGGCGCCGGATAGTCCTCGAAGGCCAGACGGAACTTGGACGTGTCGATGTGCAGGCTCTGGTAGCACGCCGACATGCCGTTGGGGTTCTTGAAGTACCAGTTGCCTCCGACTTCGTCGGACGCTTCGTAGCAGTCGAACGGTATGCCGTAATCGTTCAGGCGTTTGGCGGCGGTGATCCCGGAGGGACCCGCTCCGATCACGCAGACGCGGGGGAGTGCGGTTGACGTCATTCACTGTCCTCGTGCTGGAGGCCGTCGTCGGTGACGGCCGAACCGTCCGGTGCGGCTCACGCGCCGGAGTGACGTAGGCAACAAAGTAACACTCGGTAGACATGGTGTCTAGTGAGTGACACGCTGTCCATCGCTCCCGTTCCCGCGTAGACTCGGGCGGCGTCAACCGCACGTCAGTCCCTCTTTTCACGGATACGAGGTACCTGTTCACCATGCGTACGAACGCGAGCGCGAACCTGCGGGACGAGCAGAAACAGCAGACCAGGGTCCGGCTGATGGAGGGCGCCAAGGA
Source organism: Nocardia sp. NPDC004260 (assembly GCF_053603155.1). Taxonomy (NCBI): domain Bacteria; kingdom Bacillati; phylum Actinomycetota; class Actinomycetes; order Mycobacteriales; family Nocardiaceae; genus Nocardia; species Nocardia sp. NPDC004260. The sequence goes on from NZ_JBSGEZ010000081.1 coordinate 14,732, forward strand.
GCTGTTCGCCACCCGCGGCTACGCGGCGGTGCGGGTGGACGACATCGTCGCCGCCGTCGGTTGTAGCCGCGCCACGTTCTACCTGCACTTCGCGGGGAAACAGGAGATCCTGCGCGCGATCGCCCAGCAGGGCACCCTGCCTACCGTGCTGCACTCCTATCAGGACCTCGACCGGGTGCTGGAGACCGGTTCGCGCGCCGAGTTCGCCCGTTGGATGACCCGCGCCATCGAGTGGTTCCACAAGTACAAAGACCTGCTGCCCGCCTGGGACGAGGCGACCGCGCTGGAACCGGAGTTTCGCGAGATCGCCCGCGACGGGATCCTCGCATTGCCCAACGCGATGACCGCCTACCTCGCGGCATGGCCCGCCGAACGACGTGACGAGGCGCGGTTGCGCGTGGAATTGCTCGTCGCGCAACTGGAGCGGTTCTTCACCCGATGGGCGATGCAGGGCACCATCGACGTCTCGGTGGAGCAAGCCGTCGAAGTGCTCACCGATATCTGGTTTCCGGCGCTGCGCGCGCCGACGGACGCGAGTTGACCGGGCTTGTCGGGCACAGTCGACCTTCCTGGGCGGGCCAGTCGGTGACGTCGGGCCGGTTGAGGTGCGAGAAGGTCTCCAGCACTGATTTTCTCGCATAGGACGCCGAAGCGTTGCGGTCTATGGGCGGCTGTCCGCAGGGTGACGGCATGTGTTGCCCGCTGTTCGCTGGATGTGTGAACGGTACCCTCTGCCGCCCCTATTCGACGGTGGCCCGCGAATCTGTCGGCGCCGTGCGGCATCATCTGTGCACGCAGCCAACCACGAAATCGCTCGGAGTTACCCATGTCGTCCCCACGAACCAAGCCGCAGCCCTTGTCGGACAGCGAGATTCAACAGATCGCCGCGGACATAGCCGGTGGCAGCCCGCCCATGGTGTGGTTCACCTCCGCCGCGGTCGGCGTGCCGGAGGGGCGCTCGGGCAAGGTGATCGCGCTCGGCGATCCTGCCGACGGTGACTTCCTCCAGGTCCGGCCGACCGGATCGAAGGATGTACTGTCCTTCTCTCCCACCGAGGTGACCTTGACCAAGCCGCCGCGAGGGGCGGCGGGCGCCACCGCCCAGCAGAAGTCGACAACACGGAAGGAATCCCCTGTGACGCAGTCGTCGACCACGACGAGCACCACGACCGAGCCCGCGCGGCCGAGCGCACCCGCGCCCGCGGCCACCCCGAAGCCCGCGGCGGCCGCAGAAGCGAGTCGAGCCGACAGCGCGGCCAAGCAGGCCGCGGCGCCCAAACCGGCCAAAGCGGCCGCCGCCCGCAAGGCCAAGGCGCCCGAGGTCACCGTGACGCTCACCGGCACCGCCGACGGCGAGTGGTCCATCGACGTGGTCAGCGGGAAGAAGCGCACTCTGCGCGGTCTTCCGGTGGCCGGTTCCACGGTGGCGCAGGCGGCGAAGATCCTGCACCCGGAGGTCGCCGAGGTGGTCGCGGGCGTCCTGGACGCGTTGCGCGGGGTGCAGGAGGCCAAGGTGCAGCAGTTACAGGCCGAGCTCGAGGAGGCCAAGCGCCTGCTGAACGAGCTGAGCGACTGAGTCACACCGCGGGACTGGCGGATCGGGCAGCCGTGCGCCAGATCCGTCGGTCGGTGCCGGGAGGCGTGTGCCGCACGTCGTCGTGGAACGCGTAACCGAGCGAGTACTGCTTCGCGTGGTACATGGCCGCGTCCGCGTCCCGGAGCAGGCCGTGCACGTCGGTGTCCGAGCTGCGCGGACCGACGCACGCCACGCCCACGCTCGCGGTGATCGGTATCTCCCCGGCGCTCAGCCCGAACGGCCGGACGAACGCGCCGAGCAGCCGTTCGGCCAGCACGGCGGCCTCCGGCCGGGCGAGCCGGGCGAGTACGACGAATTCGTCGCCGCCGTAGCGCGTCACCACGTCCTCGTGGCGCGCGACTCGCCGGATCCGGCCGGCCGCCGTCGAGATGAGTTCGTCGCCGACGGCGTGCCCGTAGCTGTCGTTGACCCGCTTGAAGCCGTCGAGGTCGATGAACAGCAGCGAGATCGGTTGCTCGGCCCACTGTTCGCCGCGCTGCCGCAGCGCGCGCAGCAGTGCGGCCCGATTCAGCAATCCGGTGAGTATGTCGTGGTCGGCCTGGTACTGCGCGCGCCGCTCGCTGCGGGCGCTGCGCACGATGGCGCGCTCGCTGCGCACCAGCATGCCGATCAGCAGGAACCCGAACAGCGACGACACCACCACGCGATCGAGCGGGCGCAGGCTCGACCCGACCACCGGCACCAGTGAGGCCACGATCAGCGCGATCGCGATGAGGCTGGCGCGCTGCCTGGAGTGGTGCGGGTGGATGCGCCGTGGCGTGCCGAGCGTGGTCATGGTCGGGTGCAGCGCCGCGGCGCCCACGGTGGCGTAGGCGGCGAGCAGGGGAGCCAGCAGCACTTCACGCCCGAACACGGTCGCGCCCGCGGTCTCCAGGCTGTAGCCCAAGTCGCCGAGCAGCACCGCGACGAGTCCAGCGTGCAGCAACCACAGCGAGGTCTCCGCGCGCGTGGAGGTCGCCATGGAGTGCGCCACCAAGGTCAGCAGCAGCGCGTCGAGTACCGGGTAGGTCGCCGCCACCAGCGCGTCCAGCCCGGTCGTGGTGGATTGCAGGATCGGGGAGATGAGGAAGGTCCAGGAGGCGAGCAGCGCGCCGAGCCCGATCAGGGCCGAGTCCAGGAGCAGGTCGTAATCGCCGTGCACTTGGCGCGGCCACAACCAGATCAGCGCCGCGAGCCCGACGCCGAGGTAACCGAGCAGAGTGAACGCGTCGTCGAGCGGATGGACCGCGTGGTCGCCGATGTCGCGCAGCGTGGTGCCGGTGGCGAACAGCACTGCCGAGCCGGACAGCAGATACCACGGCAACGGGTGCGCGGGCCGGTGCGTGCGCACGCCGACCGCGATCATGGCGAGGGTCGCGCCGACGATGATCGTCATCGTCACGAACGCCGCCACGTGCGAGTCCAGCGCCAGATGGACCGCGATCGCGGCCCCGCTTCCCCCCAGAAGTACCGCGTACCAGCCCGATCCGATGCCGCGCCGACAGCTGATCTGTGGCTGTTCACTGGGTGTCATCAGCCCCCCTTGGTCGCTCCATCCCCGGTGAACCGGGCCGCGTAATAGATCTGTGAATCCTCCACCGCGACTTCGACGTTCGCCTGTTCGTCGAGCACCGCCCTGATGCTGTCGGCGAACGAGAACCGAGTGTTGTTGTACGAGCAGATGTCCCAACCGACCGCGGCGCGCTCGGCAACCAATATCTGGACAACTGATTTGATCATGGCATGGAACGCCGCCCCTTGGCGGGCACTTGGCGCAACAAGGGTGAAACCCGCGTAGTAGATCGCGCCGCGCGCCGCGTGTTCGGGATAGCGGGCCGCGAAATAGTCCGGGCTGATCCACGGCACGGTCTCCAGATGCCTGGTCAGCGTAGTGACGCCGATCGGCTCGCCGTCGGCGTGCGCCACGTACTTCTGCACGCGGGGATCCACCATCTCCTCGCGGAACTCCTCCGGGTGCAGCACCTGCCGTGCGATGGCCTTCGCGCGCAACGGGCCGAACGCCTCCTCGTACAAGCGATGGAACATCGCGATCCGTTCCTCCGGAATCGCCGCCTCGACGGTCACGGTGATCTCGCTCATCGCGGACCCCACGGAATGGTGTGGTACGCGGCGAGGACCAGCGCGCACGCCGGGTCACCGTCGGAGGTGGCGTCCACGGTGCACAACTGGACGGGGCCGAAACCGTCGCCACGGTGGCGGGTCATGTCCGCCAGGCTGGCGCGGATCAGGGCGGCGACTTCGTCGCTGGTCTCGGCCTCGTGCTCGACGAACAATCCGGCCCCGGAGCCGTCGTCGCGCAGCGCCCAGCCGATGCCCGCGGCGGCGGTCGCGCCGCGTTCGCAGGCGTGCCGCACCGCGTAGACGCAGTACAGCCGGTCACCCCACGGGATCGGCTTGCGTACCCGGCCGATCCGTTCGACGGTGGCGCGCGGCGGGATGACCGACGACAACCGGATCAGGTTCGCCTCACCCACGCCGAGACCGCGCAGCGCCGCGTCGAATGCCGACATGGCGGTCGGTCCCGCTCCGGTCGCCGTGCCGATCTCGATCGTCAGCGGCGCCGGGAACGTCCGCTCCAGCGGCGGCCGCAGCCGATCCGGGCGCGGCCGGGCGCGTAGGTCGCCGCGTGAGGTGTCGTGAATCATGGTGCCCTCCCGATCCGCCGCGGCCACCAGATTTCGCAGGCCGGACTTGCGTCGAATTCGACTCTGCGGCAGAAACGCCGATCCCGCAGCCAACCGGGCCGAAAACGATGTCCGGGCGGCGTGTCTCGTACCCTGGCACCGACCGGGACAGCGAGGAGCGAGTGTGCGGACATGGGTGGCGCCGGGGCGGGTCAACATCATCGGTGAGCACACCGACTACAACGACGGCTACGTCCTGCCGATCGCGTTGCCGCTTGTGGCGCGGTGTACGGCGGCGCCACGCACGGACGGGCTGGTGCGGGTCGGCTCGCGGCAGCGTCCCGGCGAGCCGGTGCTCGTCGCGGTGTCCGACCTCGAAGGCGCGCGGGCGCGGGTGCCCGGTTGGTCACGCTATCCGCTCGGCGTGGTCGCCGAGTTCACCCGGCGCGGACACCGGATCCCCGGCGTGGATCTCGACCTCGACGGCGCGGTGCCGATCGGCGCGGGCCTGTCGTCCTCGGCGGCGCTGTCCTGCGCGGTGGCCATCGCGCTGCGTGATCTGTTCGCGCCCGGCCTGACCGATCGCACGCTGATCGACATGGCCCGCGCCGCCGAGAACGACTACGTCGGCGCGCCGACCGGCTTGCTCGACCAATCGGCCGCGATGTTGTGCACCGCCGGGCACGCGCTGCTGCTGGACGTGCGGGCATTCGCCGCCGACACCGCCGCGCCGCGCGGCGCCGAGCAGATCCCTTTCGACCTCGGCGCTTTCGGGCTGGAACTCCTTGTCGTCGACACCGGCCAGCCGCACGAACTGGCCGACGGCCGCTACGCCGAGCGCCGCGCGGAATGCGCTGCGGCGGCCGAGGCGCTCGGCGTCGAGACCTTGCGCGACGTGTCGTCGGCGACGGACACCACCCGGATCGCCGACGACGTGCTGCGTCGGCGCGCCCGGCATGTGGTGACGGAGAACGCCAGAGTGCTCGCGGTTGCCGAAAGATTGCGGGAAGTGGTCGACCCGCGTGGAATCGGCCCGGTGCTCACCGCCGGACACGTCTCGCTGCGGGACGACTTCGAGGTGTCCACTCCGGCCCTCGACGCGGCGGTCGACGCCGCGCTTGCGGCCGGGTCGCACGGCGCGCGGATGGTCGGCGGCGGATTCGGCGGCAGTGTCATCGCGCTTGTCGACCAGGACCGCACCACGGCGGTGGCGGAGTCGGTGCGGCAGCGTTTCGCCGACGCGGATCTGCCCGATCCGCGCACTTTCGTGGTGGTCCCCGCCTCTGGAGCCCACCGGGTCGACTGAGCGACCGACCGGATTTGTGCGCGAATGTGCCACGCCGTTGGGCATGATCGCGCACAGTGGTGTCTGCCGACACCATTCGGCGGGCGACGAGGAGGTCGCGCGCGCCGGGCAGGACCAGCACGACGCGGCTCTCGCACGACGAACGACCTCGCTCGCCGCCCCGGTTTCACCGCCAGGAGGAATGCTGTGCCGCTCGTCGATTCGTCCGTTCTCGCCGCCGTGCCCGGCCTGCACTCGGCCGCTTCGCCACCGCACCTGGAAGCCGCCGAGACCCTCCGCCTGGACGCGCAGCCCGTCGACTACGCGCTGGTCGCCCTGTATTTCGTGTTCGTGCTCGGCATCGGCCTTCTGGCCAGGCAACGGGTGTCATCCAGCATCGACTTCTTCTTGTCCGGGCGCTCGCTACCGGCCTGGGTGACCGGCCTGGCGTTCATCTCCGCCAACCTCGGTGCGGTGGAGATCATGGGCATGTCCGCCAACGGCGCGGAGTACGGCTTCCCGACCTTCCACTACTTCTGGATCGGGGCGGTACCCGCCATGCTGTTCCTCGGCGTGGTGATGATGCCGTTCTACTACGGCTCCAAGGTCCGCAGCGTGCCGGAATTCATGCGCCGCCGCTTCGGCACCGGAGCCCATCTGGTGAACGCGCTGAGTTTCGCCATCGCGCAGATCCTCATCGCCGGGGTCAACCTGTACCTGCTCGGCTCGATCGTGAACGTGCTGCTGGGCTGGCCGCTGTGGGTCTCGGTGATCGTGGCCGCGGTGATCGTGCTGTCCTACATCACCCTCGGCGGTCTGTCCGCGGCGATCTACAACGAAGTGCTCCAGTTCTTCATCATCGTGGCCGCACTGCTGCCGCTCACCCTGGTCGGGTTGCACCGGGTCGGGGGATGGGACGGGCTGCGCGACAAAGTGACCGCCTCGCCGGGCGGCGCGGCGCAGCTGGAATCGTGGCCCGGTAACGCGCTCAGCGGATTCTCCAACGATTTCCTGTCGATCCTCGGCATCGTGTTCGGGCTCGGATTCGTGCTGTCGTTCGGGTACTGGACCACGAACTTCGTCGAGGTACAGCGCGCGATGGCGACGCACTCCATCTCCGCGGCGCGGCGCACGCCGATCATCGGCGCGTATCCGAAGATGTTCATCCCGCTGATCGTGGTGATCCCCGGCATGATCAGCGCGGTGCTGGTGCCGCAGATGGCGGAGTACAAGGCGGCGGTGACGGCGAATCCGGACTTCGAGAGTGACACCACCTACAACCAGGCGCTGCTGTACCTGATGAAGGACGTGCTGCCCAACGGCCTGCTGGGTGTGGGGCTGGCCGGTCTGCTCGCGGCGTTCATGGCGGGCATGGCGGCCAACGTCTCCGCGTTCAACACGGTGTTCAGCTACGACCTGTGGCAGCAGTACGTGCGGCGCGACCGCGCGGACGGCTACTACCTGGGCGTGGGCAGGCTGGCCACGATCGGCGCGACCGTGGCCGCGATCTTCACCGCGTTCATCGCCTCCGGTTTCAGCAACATGATGGACTACCTGCAAACCTTGTTCAGCTTCTTCAACGCGCCGCTGTTCGCCACGTTCATCCTCGGCATGTTCTGGAAACGGATGACGCCGACCGCGGGCTGGACCGGTCTGGTCTGCGGAACAGCCTCGGCCATAATCGTTTTCATCCTGCACCAGACGAAGGTCTTCGAGCTGTCCGGCCAAGGGGCGAGCTTCGTCGCCGCCGGTGTCGCGTTCGTGGTCGACATCCTCGTCAGTGTCCTGGTCACCCAGGTGACCCAGCCGAAACCGGCGGCGGAACTGATCGGGCTGGTCTACTCGGAGACGCCGAAGGAAGTGCGCACCGACCCGGAGGCCGACACACTGCCCTGGTACCAGCGCCCGGTCCTGCTGGCCGGCATCGCGCTCGTGCTCGTGATCGCGCTCAACATCTTCGTCGGATAAGGAATCGCCGCAATGTTTTTCGATATCCGTACCATCGTCGGCGCGTTGCTCGGCTGCTACGCGATCGTTCTCGTGGTCACCGGACTGGTGCACGACACCGCCGCCGAGCAGGCCAAGACCGGCGGGGTGAACGTGAACCTGTGGGCCGGGCTCGGCATGGGCGTGGTGGCGGTGGCCTTCGTGGCCTGGGCGCTGCTGCGCCCGGTCCAGGTGCCGCCGGAAGCGCATCCGGCGGACACCGATGAGGAGCGCGACTCGGCCTGACGCGAACGACGCCCCCTGGGAGACCCAGGGGGCGTCGTTATCGCACTGGTCAGACGCCGGGGCTACCGGTTCCGCCGGGCCACGTGCCGGGTGTGCCGGTCCCACCGACACCCGGGCTACCGGTTCCACCCGTTCCCGGGGTCCCGGTTCCGCCCGTTCCCGGGGTCCCGGTTCCGCCGGCGCCTGGCATGCCGGTTCCGCCGACGCCGGGCCGGGGAGCCGTGCCGCGTTCGGTCGCGGTGCCGCCGGCGTCCGGACGCGGGATGTCGCCGCGCCACGCGCCGGTCTCGCTGCCCCGATGCTCGATGAAGTGCTTGAAGCGCTCCAGGTCACCGTTCACCCGGTGCTTCAGCACACCGAGCTTGTCGGCGACGTTCTCCACGAACCCTTCGGGATCGACGTCCATCTGCGTGGTCACCCTGGTGTGGGTGTCGTCGAGCCGATGGAACGTCACGACGCCCGCGTGCTTGGGTCCGCTGTCGGACTTCCAGGCGATGCGTTCGTCGGGATGCTGCTCGGTGATGGTCGCGTCGAACTCCCGCGTCGACGGTCCGACATGAACACGCCAGTGCGTATGCCGGTCATCGATCTGCTTTACCTCTTCGACACCCTCCATGAACTGCGGAAACGACTCGAACTGCGTCCACTGGTTGTAGGCGGTGCGAACCGGAACCTCGACGTCCACCGTGGCGGCCATTGTGCTCACTTGCTACCCCTTTCCTCGCCCACTCGCATCGTCTCGCGGCTGGGCGTCTCTCGGTTGACAAGCGCTCCCTTGTGGGGCGACTCGGGACATTGGCCGCTTACCCGGGTCGTTGGGGGGCAAACAGAACGGAATCCTCGTCACACGTGCCGCCAGCGCCGTCGGACCAGGTCTCCGGCCCGATCCGGCCCATGTTTTTTCCCGAATCAATTCAGACGACGACGTCGGCGGCCAATACGTCCAGTTCGCGTACCGCTGTCGATTTCGCCCATGGCGTGAGGGCGGCCCTGGTATTGCGATAGACCTCGCGCAGCCGTGGTGACGTGTTGATTCGCGAGAACTCCAGGGCTTGCCCGTGGTTCAACGTAACATCTGTCCAGAACAGTCGACAATCGTTCTGGCACAACACAATCGAGGGACTGCACGATCATTCCTCCGGTATTGCCGCCTTGCGTCGGGAAGCGTGGCGGTCGCGGCGACCGCGGTCTTCACCTCCGGCATTTGGTCCTCGACCGCCGGCGAGCCGGCATGCTCCGCCGTTCCCGCCACCGACTCGGCCCGCCCGCCCCGGGCGTCTCCGGAACCGACGTGCCGCACATCCCGAGCGTGAGAACCATCCGGAATGTGCGAGGACGGCAAGCCCGCGTGTGGTCAGGGTTGAGGACGAACAGATGCCGGATGATCGAGTGAAGGAGGGTTCGAATGAAGAAGGCCGAGATCTTCGATATGCCCACCCGCACCGAGAGGCGCGATCCCGAGGCACTGAAGAAGCGCATTCAGGGCTCCAACGGCGGCCGGGACGACGCCTATGGCGCGTACCAGCTCGCCTGCCTGATGGCTGCCACCGAGGCGGAAGAGGACGGCAGCGACGACGAGGCGTGTCTCGGCCAATTCGAGGACGCGCTCCCCGGCTGGCTGAGCCGCCTCGGCTTGAAACTGGACGTCCACGCGTACGGCGTGTGCCACATGTCGGACCACGCGGGCGTCGATCGTGGCGACGCGTCGTCGATCTATTGGACGTTGTCGGGATTCCGCGACCGCTCCCGAATCTACGAGGCCATCGCCTTCCCGTCCGGCACACCCGCGCCCTCCGGTTCGCTGATGGAGCAATACGACGACTGGTCGCAGAACGCCGCCGCGGTAGCGGAAGAGGAATCCAGCGACTCCGCGCGCTTCTCCGCCTTCGTCGACTCGATGACGGAATACCTGAATTCCTCTGGCAAGAAGTTCCCCGGAACGTCCTTCGGCTACTTCAACAGCGCGGGCAGCGAAATCTACACCCCCGCCATGGAAGAAACCGGAATGCTCTGGAGCGTGGCCCCTCTCGGCTCCTTCGACGGCCACATGTACGAATGCGTCACCGCGCTTCCCAAATAAGTTCGAGATCAACGGCACATGGCCGTGGCATTTCGCGAGTAAGCCCCTCCACCATGTGCCGTTGATCTCGAGGGGGGCAGAGGCACTCGCGGCAGTGCTGCCCGTGGCCCCCAGAAGGCTTTCGTCCGGCCTCGGAGGGTTCGCGTGAGGTAGCGCGGCTGCCTGCCGAGCATCCCGTTCAGCGGCAGCAGTTGGGGTCGAGGACGAAGCACAATGCCGCTAGGGCGTCGCGGCGGGCGCGGTGGAAGGTGTTCATGCCGCGCCGTTCGGACTCGACGAGCCCGGCTTTACGCAGCTGGCCGAGGTGATGGCTGACCGTCGACTCCGACAATCCGACCGCCGCGGCGAGATCGCCGCCGTTCTCCTCGTCGGAAGTGCTGGTCAACAGGAGTGACAGCAGCTTCACCCGCGCCGGGTCGGCGATCGCTTTCAACCGCAACGCCACCGCCAGCGCGGCGGCGTCGTCGACCGGTCCCGCTGCGACCGGCGCGCAGCAGACCGGGGCGGACATGTCGATCACGGGCAGCGTCTTGGGCATGCGATCGACTCTACCCACTTTGTTGACATATGTCGAAAAGGTGGCAGACTCGGCATCGAACCGGTTCTTCGATATATGTCACACAAGTGGAGGTAGTCATGTCCCGCATCCAACTCGCCCTCAACGTCGACGACATCGACCAAGCCGTGCGGTTCTACTCGACCCTGTTCGGCACCGAACCCGCCAAGCGCAAGCCCGGCTACGCCAACTTCGCCGTCACCGAACCACCCCTCAAACTCGTGCTGATCGAGAACCCCGGCCATGGCGGCAGCGTCAACCACCTCGGCGTCGAAGTCGAAACCTCCGATCAGGTGCACGCCGAGATCGCCCGCCTGTCGGAAGCCGGGTTGTTCACCGAAGAGCAGATCGCCACCACCTGTTGCTTCGCCACGCAGGACAAAGTCTGGGTCACCGCGCCGGACGCCGAACGCTGGGAGGTCTACACCGTGCTGGCCGACAGTAAAACCTTCGGTACGGCCCCCGAACTCACCGGTGCGGCCACGCCTTCCGACGCCGAGGCGGTTCAGGCCTGCTGCGGCACGGCCGAGGAAGCCGCCGCCGAAGGTGCGTGCTGCGGCTCGGCCGCCAAGAAGGAGGCAATCGACTCGGGCGCCACCTGCTGCCACTGACCCCGGACGGCGTTCACCAGGTGTTCGCTTGCCTATGGATTCGATATATATCAATATCGACCCGTGTCGAAACAGGAGTTACCGCTCGTCGGCGTGACCTCACCATCGTGTGAGGTCACGCCGATGATCCGCCAACCGCTGACCGCCGACGCCGCCATCGAGCTGGCCTGCGTCTTCAAAGCGCTGTCGGACCCGGTCCGTTTGCGGCTGCTGTCGGTGGTCGCCGGTCATGCCGGGCGGGAGGCGTGCGTGTGCGACCTGTCGGAAGGCTTCGACGTCAGCCAGCCGACCATTTCCCATCACCTGAAGGTGTTGCGCGAAGCCGGACTGCTCAGCCGCGCGCGGCGTGGGTCGTGGGTGTACTACCGCGTCGAACCCGCCGCGCTGCGGCAGTTGTCCCGCCTGCTCGACATCACCATTCCGGAAGCGGCGCGATGACCGACCTGACGCGGCGGCTACTGGCCGAATTCCTCGGCACCGCTCTACTCGTCGCGGTCGTCGTCGGCTCCGGCATCTCAGCCGAGCAACTGTCGCCCGATGACGTCGGCGTGCAGCTACTGGAGAACTCCACCGCCACCGTTCTCGGACTCGCGGTGCTGATCCTGGTCTTCGGGCCGGTGTCGGGCGCACACTTCAATCCCGTTGTCTCCGTGGTGGACTGGCTACTCGGGCGACGCCAAGGCACCGGCCTTTCCGGCCGAGACCTCCCTGGCTACATCGCCGCCCAAACGACCGGAGCCGTCGCCGGAGCGATCGTCGCCAACGTCATGTTCGATCGATCCGCGATGCAGATCTCCACCCACCATCGCATCACCACCGGTCATGTGATCGCGGAAGTCGTCGCCACGGCCGGACTGATCGCCGTCGTCTTCGGCCTGGCCCGCAGCGGGCGAGCGGCCCTGTCCGCGGCAGCGGTCGGCGCCTACATCGGAGCGGCGTACTGGTTCACCAGTTCCACCTCGTTCGCCAACCCCGCCGTCACCATCGGCCGCGTCTTCTCCGACACCTTCGCCGGAATCGCCCCCGCCTCCGTGCCCGGCTACCTCGCCGCCCAACTCCTCGGCGCACTGACCGGCCTCGCCCTCGTCGCCATCCTCTACCCGGCCGCCGCCTCCGCCGCCGACAACGCCATCATCCCTCGCGACACCGTCGACACGCACTGAAAGGCCGCGATGCCAGCCACACCGAGCGTGCTGTTCGTCTGCGTCCACAACGCCGGACGCTCCCAAATGGCCGCCGCCCTGCTCGCCCACCTCGCTCGAGACGAAATCGAGGTCCGCTCCGCGGGCTCGGCCCCCGCCGACGAGATCAACCCTGTGGTCGCCGAAGTCATGAACGAGATCGGCATAGACATCACCGACCGGAAGCCGAAGATCCTCACGCCCGAAGCTGTCGAAGCCTCCGACGTCGTCATCACCATGGGCTGCGGCGACGCATGTCCCTACTACCCCGGAAAACGCTATCTCGATTGGAAGCTCGACGACCCCGCGGGACAAGACCGCGCCACCGTCCGCGCGATCCGCACCGAGATCGAACGACACATCCGCGGCCTGCTCACCGAAATGGGCCTTCGGGTCAGGGATCAAGCGGGGCCCGGCATCGAGTGAGTCGATCTCGATGCCGGGCCTCCTCATGATTCCTGTTCGCCAGTAACTGTGTGAGGCTGCTCAGTACGGGACCTGCACGAAGTCTGCTAGCTCACGGACTTCTGCCGTGAGCGTCCGGCGCTTGTCGATCATGCCAGCCAGGATGTCACGCGCGAATCTTTGTTTCACCAGCCATTCGGGCAGCTCGCGGCGGATCTGTTGAAGTACGGCCAGAGCTTCGGGGTACTGCCGCATCGCTGCATGTGCTGCTGCGACGTCGAGGCGGTGACGCTGCCACGGCCACGGGAGAGGGTATTTCGTTCCCTCCAGCTGTGCGCCGATCGCCAAAGTGACTTGCGGCTTGTCGATCACCATGGCGTTCTCCGCAGCCAGCATCTGTACCGTGACCGGGCCGAATGCATGCAGCAGGCCGTCTCTCGAGTCGTGTTCGCCATGGCGGATCGCCATCCCGGCTACGCGGGCGAACGCCAGCGCGTCATCTGCCTCCCCAGGTCGGTTGTCCCGTATCGCCGCTGTGGAGACCCGTTGCAGCATCAGTCCCCAACTAGCGAGATCTTCTCGCGATGCCTTGGAGATTCGGCGCGGTTCGAGATCGTCCGCCCACTTGGCTGCAACCTCGCGGGCCTTGGCGAGGTCGCCTTTCCGAATCCAGCGCCAGCAATCCGCATCCGCCAACGGCGCAGCTGCCCGCAGATCCGGCGCATCATCCAGCGCCAACGCGATTGCGTGGTCTGCTGCGTCGAACTGCCAGGTCAGGCACATTTGCCAGGCCACCATCTGGCGAATCCGAGACCGTAGCCTGCGTGCATCGACCGTGTCTGAATCCGCCGCTGAGACCAGATAATCCGCATCGCGCAACATCGGCACCAGGTGCTGGGCAAGCTCAGCGAAACGGCCACCGCGGAACAATGGCTTCACTTCAGCGAACGTTGCGCTGACACCGGCGACGGTCGGCGGTTCGGTGTACTCATCGGCTGGATAGATACCGGCCAGCGCCTGTCGGACATCGGCCCACAGTTCGACATCGGTCACGTCTGGGTCGGCGGCATCCGGTTTCACAATCAGAGCAGAGGTTTCGACCCGCAGCGCGTTCGCCAGCCGACGCGCCGTTTCGGTCCTAGTCGACTCCTGCCCGCCCTGCTCGAGCAGCCTGATCAGCTGAACCGACACACCGGATCGTTCTGCTAGCTCGGTCTGAGTGAGCCCACGCCGTTTGCGAATACTGCGCAGGCGGTCCCCTAAGGGTTGTCCCGTAAGTTGTTGAGCGGCAGTCGGTATCGTGTTCGCGTGGCGGTGATCTCGGCGGTCGATCCGGTGATGGTGGAGTTGTTCA
>NZ_JBSGEZ010000082.1:0-27726 GCF_053603155.1 Nocardia sp. NPDC004260
CCCTCGAACACACCATCACCCAAGCATTCACCGACATACTCCACACCAACACCATCGGACTCGACGACTCCTTCTTCACCCTCGGCGGCGACAGCATCATGTCGATCCAGTTGGTCAATCGAGCCAGGGCGGCGGGTGTGGTGTTCACCCCGCGCGACGTGTTCGACCGCAAGACGGTCGCCGGGCTGGCCGAGGTCGCCGTCCGCGGCGGCACCGCGGCGACCGCGCTTCCGGCCGAACTACCCGGCGGAGGCGTGGGGCCGATGCCGGTCACGCCGATCGTCCGGTGGCTGCTCGAGCGGGCGGGGTCGGGGTTCGGCCGCTTCTCGCAGGCGGTGTTGCTCGGACTGCCGCCAAGGATCGACCGGCAGCAGCTGGTGGGCACGGTGCAGGCGGTACTCGATCGGCACGACATGCTGCGCGCGCGGCTGCGCCCGACCGACGACGGAAGCTGGGCGTGGGAAGCCCTGCCCGCCGGGACGATTCGAGCCGACGACGTCATCCGTCGGGTGGCGATGCCGGAAGCGCCGGGAAGCGCCGAGTTCCGTGCTTCTGTGGCGGCGGAGTTGGACGCCGCCGCGGACCGGCTCGACCCGGGCGCCGGGGTCGTGCTGCAGGTGGTCTGGTTCGACCCGGCAGCCACGACGGAGCCGGGCCGGGCGCTTGTGGTGGCGCACCATACGGCCGTCGACGGAGTGTCCTGGCGGGTGCTGGTGCCGGATCTCGCGATCGCGTGGGCGCGGATCGAGTCCGGCGAACCACCCGAGCTGGCCCCGGTCGGGACGTCCATGCGCAGGTGGGCCCACGGGCTGGTCGAATCGGCCGCAAGCGCCGAGCGGCGCGCCGAATTCGGGTTCTGGAAAGCGATGGCCGCCGGAGACGATCCGGTGATCGGATCCCGCCCCCTCGACCCCGCGATCGATGTGGCCGCCACTGCCCGCACGGTCGAGATCGATGTTCCCCCCGAGGTGACCGAGGCGTTGTTGACCACCGTGCCCGCGGCATTCCACGGCGAGGTGAGCGACGGGCTGCTGGCCGCGCTGGCGGTGGCGGTGACGAAGTGGCGGCGCGAGCAGGACACGGTCGCGTCCGGCGATCTCGCGGACGTCGTGATCGGTTTGGAAGGGCACGGCCGCGAGGAGCGCGCGGTCCCCGGCGCGGATCTGGCCCGGACGGTCGGCTGGTTCACCACGAGTTTCCCGATGCGCCTCGACCTGTCCGGCATCGATGTCGACGACGCGACCGCGGGTGGGCCCGCGCTGGGGGCAGCGGTCAAGTCGGTGAAGGAACAGCTGCGCAAGGTCCCGGACCACGGGATCGGCTACGGCTTGCTGCGGTATCTCAACACCGATACCGGACCGGAACTCGAGAGCATGCCGACACCGCAGATCGGGTTCAACTACCTCGGCCGCGTCGCCACGAAGGTGCCCGGAGGAGCACCGTCGGCCGGATGGCTACCGGTGGACGACGGCGGGGACCTCTCGGGCGCCGAGTTCACCGGTGCGCTCGATCCGGACCTGCCGATGTCGGCGGTGCTCGACATCAACGCCCTCGTCCTGGACGACGGTGACCGGCGGCGACTGCGGGCGAGGTGGTCGTATCCGGCCGGGGTGCTCACCGCCGACCAGGTGCACGAGGTGGCGGAGTCGTGGCGCCGGGTACTGGCCGCGTTGGCGGCATACAGCCGCCGTGCCGGGAGCGGCGGACGGACGCCATCGGATCTGGACCTCGTCGATCTCACCCAGTCCGATATCGAGCGGCTCGAGACCGGATATCCGGCGCTGAGCGATGTTTGGCCGTTGACTCCGTTGCAGGAGGGATTGCTGTTCCATGCGCTGTTCGCCGAGGAGTCGGTGGACGCCTATGTGGTCCAGCTGGTCCTCGAACTGGGTGGGCGAGTCGATGCGCGGCGGCTGCGCCGAGCCGGGCAGGCGCTGCTGAACCGGCATGCGAATCTGCGCGCGGCGTTCGTCACCGAGACCGGGCCGGTGCAGGTGGTCGACGAAGACGTCGAGGCGCCATGGACGGAGCTGGACCTGTCCGGGCTGGACGACGAGGAACGGGATCGAGAGTGGACTCGGCTGATGGCCGCGGACCGCGCGACGCGGTTCGACCCGTCGCGCGCCCCGCTGCTGCGCTGGATGCTGGTCACCACCGGGCCGGAACGCTTCCGGTTGGTGCTGACCAACCATCACCTGCTGCTGGACGGCTGGTCGACGCCGCTGCTCGTGAAGGAGTTGCTGGTGCTCTACGCCACCGACGGCGACGACGCGATACTCCCTCGTGTCCGACCCTATCGGGACTTCTTGGCGTGGCTGGTGCGGCAGGATCCGACCGCCTCGCTCGACGCCTGGGCCCGTGCGTTCGACGGCGCCGACGAGCCGACCCTGATGGCTCCGTCCGACCCCCGCCGCCGCTACACCGAATCACGAGATGTCTTCGGCGAATTGACCGAGGAACAGACCGCTGACTTGACGAACCTGGCGCGGGCACGCGGAGTCACCCTCAACACCGTGGTCCAGACGGCCTGGGCGATCGTGTTGGGCGCCTTGACATCTCGGACGGATGTCACCTTCGGCACCACTGTCTCCGGACGGCCTCCGCAACTTTCGGACGTCGAATCGATGATAGGGCTGTTCGTCAACACGCTGCCGGTGCGTGTCCGGCTCGACCGCGCCGAGAGTTTGGGGCAGCTGCTCGACCGGATGCAGGCCCAACAAGCCGCGCTGCTCGATCATCACTACGTGGGTCTGACCGACATCGAACGGGTGGCCGGGCCGGGAGCGGTGTTCGACACGATGACGGTGTTCGAGTCCTATCCGGTCGATCGTGGCGGGCTCACCGCGGACACCGACATCGCGGGCATGCGGCTGCTCGATGTGAGCGGCGCCGACGCGGCGCACTACCCGATCGGCGTGGTCGCCCAGGTCGACACGCGATTGCGTCTCGACGTCAAGTACCTGCCCGATCTCTTCGACCACGACATGATGGATGCGACGCTGCGTCGAGTTCTGCGTGTGCTGGGCGCGGTCGCCACCGACCTGGATCTACTACTGTCCCGGCTGGATCTGCTGTCCTCCGCGGAATACCGCGAGTTGGCGCCGGTGGCGGGTCGTCCGGCGGTGTCGGCACAGGTCTTGCCGGATCTGCTGGCCGCGGCGGTGGCGAACGATCCAGGTGCGGTCGCGGCGGTGTGCGGCGATCGCCGGTGGACCTACGGCGAACTGGATGCGGAGTCGAATCGGCTGGCACGCATGCTGATCGAGCTGGGAGCGGGGCCGGAGACGAGCGTCGCGGTCGGATTGCCGCGGTCGGTCGAGTCGGTGCTGGCGGTCTGGGCCGTGGCGAAATCCGGGGCGGCGTTCGCGCCGATGGACCCCGAGTATCCGGCCGGCCGCATCGCGTACATGCTCACCGATTCGGGTGTGGCGGTGGGGATCACGCTGTCGCGGTGGCGGGATCGTTTCCCCGGATCGGTGCGATGGCTGGTGCTCGACGAACCGGCGGTCGAAGCGCAGCTGGCGGGATTCCCGGCAGCGCCGGTGAGCGACGACGAGCGCACACGGCCGGTGCGGCCCGACCACGCGGCGTACGTGGTCTACACGTCCGGGTCGACGGGAGAGCCGAAAGGGGTGGTGGTGTCGCACAGGGGGTTGGCGAATCTGGTGGACGATCAATGCGCGCGGTTGGGTGTCGGGCCGGGCACGCGGGTGCTGCATGCCGCGTCTCCGAGTTTCGATGCTGCGGTGCTCGAATATCTCTGGGCGTTCGCGACGGGCGGGCAACTGGTGATCGCGCCGCCGACTGTCTACGGTGGGGACGAGCTGGCGCAAATCTTGGCGCGGGAGCGGGTTTCGCACGCGGCGCTGACGCCAACGGCCTTGGCGACGGTCGATCCGGCCGGGCTCGGAGGCCTCGGTACGGTCGTGATCGGCGGCGAGGAGCCTCCACCGGAGTTGGTGTCGCGGTGGGCGCCGGGCCGGAGATTGTTCAACACCTACGGTCCCGCCGAGGCCACGATCCAGAGCGACGCCGGGCGCCCGCTGGTGGCGGGTGAGGCCGTGACGACCGGCAGCCCGATCCGCGGGGTGCAGGAGATCGTGCTCGACACCTGGTTGCGGCCGGTACCGGTCGGAGTCGTCGGCGAGTTGTATCTGGCGGGTCCCGCTTTGGCGCGCGGCTATCGCAACCGGGTGGGCACGACCGCGTCTCGGTTCGTCGCCAATCCGTTCGCGGGGCCGGGGCAGCGCATGTACCGGACCGGTGACCTGGTGCGGTGGCTGCGGTCGCCGACCGGACATCTGACGCTCGACTACATGGGCCGGACGGATTCTCAGGTGAAGATCCGTGGTTTCCGCATCGAGCTCGGCGAGGTCGAATCGGCGCTGCTCGCGTACGCGGGTGTGGCGCACGCGGTGGCAGCCGTGCGCCGAGGCGCGGTCACCGGCAACCGGTTGATCGGGTACGTGGTTCCCGAGTCCGGGGCCGAGCTCGACACGGACGCGATTCGCGAGTTCGCCGCGGAGCGGTTGGCCTCGCACATGGTGCCCGCGACCGTCGTGGTGATCGACGCGCTACCGATGACGGCCAACGGCAAGCTGGACCGCACCGCTCTGCCCGAGCCCGACTTCACCCCTCGTGCCGGATCCCGGCCACCGGCCACCGAGCTCGAGGCGACGCTGGCCGGACTGTTCGCAGAGGTGCTCGGACTCGACGAGGTCGGCGCGGACGATTCGTTCTTCGCCATGGGCGGCGACAGCATCATGGCGATTCAGCTGGTCGCGCGCGCCAAGGCGGCGGATCTGCTGTTCTCCGCGCGCGACGTGTTCGAGCACGGAACGGTCGCCGAGCTGGCCCGGGTCGCCGTGCGCGACAGCACCGAAACCGCTCTGCCCGCCGAACTGCCCGGCGGAGGCGTGGGACCGATACCGCTGACGCCGATCATGTGCTGGATGTTCGAGCGCGGCGGCTTCGACCGTTTCAGCCAGTGGGCGATGCTCACGCTGCCTGCCGGTATCGACAGCGCCGGAATCGGCGCCACCGTCCAAGCGGTGCTCGAACACCACGACATGCTGCGAGCCCGGCTACGCCCGGACACCGCGCACGCGTCCGGCTGGGCGCTGCACGTATCACCGACCGCCGCACCCGCCGCGGGGCTGATCCGGCGCGTGGCGGTAACCGCGGCACCGGACAGCAGCGACTTCGCCGCGATCGCCGACGCCGAGGCGAACGCCGCGGCCGAGCGCCTCGACCCCGCGGCAGGAGTCGTGCTGCAACTGGTCTGGTTCGGATGGGCGCGACAGCCGGGACGGCTGCTGATCGTCGCGCATCACCTGGTCGTCGACGGCGTTTCGTGGCGCATCCTGGTTCCCGACCTCGCGATCGCGTGGGCGCAGATCAGCGCGGGGCAACCACCGCGGCTCGCGCCTGTCGGTACCTCGATGCGACGCTGGGCGCATGCGCTGAACACCGCCGGCGCACGCCGGGACGAACTCGACTGGTGGCGCTCCACACTCGACGTCGCGGACCCCCCGATCGGCGCACGCCCGATCGACCCGGCCGTGGACGTTCAGGCCACCGTCGCGACCGTCGAGGTGACGCTGCCCACCGCGGCGACTCGCGCGGTGCTCACCACGCTGCCGGAGGTTTTCCATGGCAACGTGGACGACGCGCTGATCGCGGGTCTCGCTCTGGCGCTGACCCGGTGGCGGCGCGAGCGCGGCGACACCGCGCCGGAAACGCTGCTCACCCTCGAAAGCCACGGCCGCCACGATGCGGTGCTCCCGCGCGCCGACCTCTCGCGCACCGTTGGATGGTTCACCACCACCTATCCGGTGCGACTCGACTTGTCCGGCATCGACATAGATGACGCGTTCGCCGCCGGACCCGCCGCCGGGGCCGTCGTCAAATCGGTCAAGGAACAACTCCGGCAGGTCCCCGATCACGGGATCGGCTACGGACTGCTGCGGTACCTCGACGCCGATACCGCCCGCATCCTGCGTGCGCTACCCATACCGCGGGTGAGCTTCAACTATATGGGCAGGTACGACACCATTCCCGCAGCGTTGCGCGAGGCCGGGTGGATGCCCGCCGGAGGCGGTGGAGTCCAGAACCCCGACTCGACCGTCGCGTCCCTGCTGGGAGTCAACGCGGTCGTCACCGACACCGCGGACGGGCCGGTTCTGACCGCCGCCTGGGATTACCCGACCGGCCCGCTCACCTCCGACGAGGTCACCGACCTCGCGGAACTGTGGCGCGACGCCGTGACCGCGATGGCCGACCACGCGTCCCGGCCCGGCGCGGGCGGGCTCACCCCCTCCGACCTCGACCTCCTCGATCTGGGCCAGGACGCGATCGACCGGCTCGAGCGCCTGCACCCGGCTCTGGAGGACATCTGGCCGCTGACACCGCTGCAGACGGGATTGCTGTTCCACGCCCAGCTCGCGGACGGCGCCCTCGATGCCTACATCGTGCAACTGTGTATGGAACTCGGCGGACACGTCGACGCCGATCGGCTGCGCCGCGCCGCGCAGGCGCTCGTCGGACGGCACCCCAACCTGCGGACCGCGTTCGTGCGCGACGGCGCGGGTGAAGCGGTCCAGGTCGTGCACAAGCACGTCGACGTACCGTTCACCCTCATCGACCTGACCGAGCACGAGGACTCCGCCGCCGAACTGGAGCAGTTCATGGCCGCCGACCGGCGCGCCAGCTTCGACGTGACCGCGGCGCCGCTGCTGCGAATGACATTGGTGCGCATTGCCCCTGAGCAATACCGGCTGATGTGGAGCATGCATCACATCCTGATCGACGGCTGGTCGACGCCACTGCTGATCCGGGAACTGCTGACCCTCTACGCCTGCGACGACGACGCCACGGCGCCCGCTCCGGGCCGTCCCTTCCGCGACTACCTGACGTGGCTGCACGCCCAAGATCGGAGCGCGGCGGAAACCGCGTGGACGCGGGCGCTCGAGGGCGTGTCGGAGCCGACGCTCCTCGCGGTCGCGGATCGCGGCCGCAGGCACACCACCGCCACGCGCGAAGTGCGGGTCCAGCTGAGCGAACACCGCACCTCGGCCCTGGTCGCCACAGCACATCGGCAGGAGGTCACGCTCAACACCCTCGTTCAGGCCGCCTGGGGAATCGTGCTGGCCAACGCGACCGGCCGCGAGGACGTGGTGTTCGGCACCACCGTCTCCGGGCGCCCGCCCCAGATCGCCGGCATCGAATCGATGATCGGGCTGTTCATCAACACGGTGCCGGTGCGGGTCCGGCTGGACCACCGCGAAACCCTCGCCCAACTGGTGCGCCGAATCCGGACCGAACAAGCCGCGCTGCTCGACCATCACCACCTGGGCCTTGCCCAGATCCAGCACATCGCCGGTCCTGGCGCGATGTTCGACACCGTGACGGCCTTCGAGTCCTATCCGATCGACTCGGCCGGATTGTCCGAAGACACCGATATCGCGGGAATGCGTGTCCTGGGTGTGCACGGACGGGATGCCGCGCATTATCCGCTCGGCCTGATCGTGCACCAGGGCGACAGCTTGCACCTGACCTTCAAATACTTGCCCGACCTGCTGACGCGCCAGCAGATCGACGCCATCGCCGACCGGGTGCTGCGCGTACTCGACACCGCCGCGGAACACATCGACCTGCCGCTCACCCGGCTACAGCTGCTGTCGGAGGCCGAGCAGGCCGCGCTGGTGCCCGTTCGCGGGCCACGTGGGGCGGTGATGTCGGTGTTGCCGCAAGTGCTGACCGCCGCGATGGAACCGGAGACCGAAGCGGTGGTCTACGGAGACGCGCGACTGTCCTACCGCGAACTCGAGGAAACGTCGAACCGGTGGGCGCGGGTGTTGATCGATACCGGGATAGGACCGGAATCGTTCGTAGCCATAGCCCTACCTCGCTCCATCGACGCCATGATCGCCGTGTGGGCGGTCGCCAAGACCGGCGGCGCGTTCGTCCAGGTGGAACCCAGCCATCCGCGCGAGCGCAGCACCAGCATCCTGACGGATTCCGGTGCCACGGTGGGACTCACTCGCGAGCCCTACCGAAACCAGTTGCCGGACACCATCAGCTGGCTGACCCTCGACAGCCCCTCCTTCGCCGCGATGTCGGCAGCGGCATCACCCGCGGCGATCAGCGATGCCGACCGAACAGCCCCACTTCGACCACAGCACCCCGCCTACCTGGTCTACACTTCCGGCTCCACCGGAACCCCTAAGGGCGTCGTGGTCACACACACCGGGATAGCGAACCTGGCCGCGGACACACGGGAACGGTTCGGCATCACTCCGTCCTCTCGGATACTGGCTGTCGCCTCGCCGAGCTTCGATGTCTCGATCCTCGAATGGATCAGCGCCGTCTGCGGCGGAGCCACGCTGATCCTCGCCCCCACACCGGTTGGCGCCGGACTGTCCGAGCTGGTCCGGGCGGAACACGTCACCCATGCCGCGCTCACCCCGACGATGCTCGCCGCGATGAATCCCGACGGACTCGAAACTCTGGTCATCGGCGGTGAGCCGTGTCCACCGGAGCTGGCGGCACGATGGACGCCGGGCCGCACGGTGCTCATCAGCTACGGGGCCACTGAGACCACGGTCGTGAGCTGCGCGGGCACTCCGCTGTCCACCACCGTCGACGGCCCGATCGCCATCGGCGGCCCGATCCGCGGATTCACCGCCGTCGTACTCGATCGCGAGCTCCGCCCCGTTCCGTTCGGAGTGGTCGGCGAACTCTATCTGTCCGGACCGGGCCTCGCCCGCGGCTACCACAACCAACCCGCGACCACCGCGAGCCGATTCGTCGCCGCCCCGTACGGGCGGGCCGGGACGCGGATGTATCGCACGGGCGACCTGGTGGCGTGGACCGCCGACCGAAGACTGCAATACAAGGGCCGCAGCGACCTGCAGTTGAAGGTCCTGGGCAACCGCGTCGAACCCGGCGAGGTCGAATCCGCGCTGAGCAGCTACCCCGACATCGCCTACGCCGCGGTCACCGTGCACACCCGCCCCGACGGCACCGGCCAACTCACCGGCTACGTCGTACCGATGCCGCACACCACGCCCGACACCGTCGCCATGACCACCTACCTCGCAACCCGCCTGCCCACCCACATGATCCCCACCGCCATCGTCGTCCTCGACCGGATCCCGCTCACCAGCACCGGCAAATTCGACTACAAAGCCCTGCCCGCGCCGGACCGCCCCCCGTTCCGTGCGCCGTCCACACCGCTGGAGGCCACCGTCTGCGAGGCGTTCGCGCGAACGCTCGAGCTCGAACGAGCCGGTTGCGACGACGGATTCTTCGCCCTGGGCGGCAACTCGCTGGCCGCCACCCGGCTGGTGGCGCGGTTGGAGGAGTCCACCGGGGTGCCCGTGCCGATTCAGTGGATCTTCAGCGACCCGACACCGCAATCGCTGGCCCGCCGCATCGAGGCCCGGCTGCGCGGCTTCGAGGAACCCGACCCCCATGACGCGCTCGCCGTCCTGCTTCCGCTGCGCGCGACCGGCGCGGAGCCGCCACTGTTCTGCGTCCACCCGGCCATCGGTTTGGCTTGGGGCTTCAGCGGACTCGTGCAGCACCTCGGCTCGGAGCGGCCCGTCCACGGGCTGCAATCCCCGGCGCTGACCGACCCGACCGCGCGGTTCGACACGCTCGACCAACTCGCCGCCCGCTACGTGCGGGAGATCCGGTCGGTCCAGCCGCACGGCCCCTATCACTTGCTCGGCTACTCATTGGGCGGCACCATCGCGCACGCGATCGCCGTGCGACTGCGCCGCGAGGGCGAACCCGTCGCCACCCTGGCGATGATGGACACGCGCGTAGTCGACTCGGGCAGCGCGCAAGCTCCCCTACCCACCCTCAGGGACCTGCTCACCGAGTTCGGCGGCGTGGCCGGTTTCCGAATTCCGGCCGACTTCACCCTCGAGGCCGCGACCGACTTGCTGCACCGGCAGGGCGGTCTCTTCGCCGCCCTCACGCCCGAACATCTGGCGGTTCTGTATGGCGACTACAACCGGCTCATCGACCTCACCCGGGATCATCGACCGGCACTCTTCGACGGTGATCTGCTCTACTTCAGCGCCGCCAACGGCCGCCCGGACGACGGCGCCACTCCATCTCTCGCGTGGCAGGAGTACCTCACCGGCAGCATTTTCGAACACCGCGTTGCCGTCCCGCACGAAAGGATGACCGAACCCGAGGCGCTACGCGCCATCGGATCAACCCTGACCGAGCATTTCCGCCGCACCCTCGTCCCCTCACCGGAGCCTCCGATCTCAGCAAGGACCAGCCGATGATTAACACCGACCCCATAGTCGGGACACGCTCCGGCGTCCAGCCGGTCAACCTCTTCGCTCCCGACGCCGAAACAGGCCTCGCCGACCAACCCCGGTTCGCCGAACTCCGTCGGTGGACCCGCGAATACCTGTGCCATCCCCACCCGGATCTCGGTCGGCCCGGCCCTGTGTGCCCCTACACCAGCCACGCCATCACGCACAGGTACCTGTGGGCCGCCTACTTCGATGGGCACGACATCGATATCGGGCGCATCACCGCGATCGCCGACGATCTGTACGATCTGTTCCCGGCCCTGCCACCGCAGGAGGCGCCCGAGTCGCTGTTCAAAGCCGTTCTCGCGGTCTTTCCCGACCTCACCGACTACGCCTCGATCGACGCGGTGCAACGACAACAGAAAACCAAATTCGTCGACAAAGGTCTGATGATCGGGCAGTTCTATCCAGGTTGCACCTACCCCGGACTGCACAACCCGGCGTTCCCGGCGCTCGACGCGCCCCTGCCCATCCTCGCGGTACGCCACATGGCCCCTACCGACTATCCGTTCCTAGTCGCGCGCCACGAATGGATCGATACCTACCTCAGGCTCTTCGCCCCTACCATTCCCGGATTCGTCGCCACGGCCATGTCCGTCAGGCTCGAACAGGCAATCGACGCCCAGAAAGAGACTTCGTGAGTCGGTGGTGCGGACGCCCGGTGACCACCGCCGAGCCGGTCCCGGCGACCGGCTGGACAGCGCTCAGTCCGCCACCAGTTCCACCGGGACCGCGATGACGTCGACCATGGCCCCGTTGCGCAGCACGGTGACCGGCAGTTGCACGCCGATCGACTCGGCGAACAGCTGCCGCTGAATCCCCTGCGCGTCACGCACTTCCGACCGCGCCACGCTCAGCACCAGATCACCGCGGCGCAGCCCGGCCAGCTCGGCGGGGCCGCCACGGACCACCTCCACGATGCGCACCCCGGCCGCCTGCCCGGTGCGCGCGGCGACCGGCTCGGGCAGCGGCGCGGGCACGCCGACCAAGCCGAGGTATGCGCGCCGGACGCGCCCCTCGGTGTGCAGCGTGCCGATGATCCGGCGCGTCGTCGCGTTGATCGGGATGGCGAGGCCGAGCCCGATGCCCGCGACCGCGGTGTTGACGCCGACCACCCGGCCGGCCGAGTCCGACAGCGCGCCACCGGAATTTCCGGGGTTGAGCGCGGCGTCGGTCTGGATCACGTCCTCGATCACCCGGCCGGCGCGGCGGGACGCCACCGGAACCGCGCGCCCGAGCGCGCTCACCACGCCCGCGGTGACCGAACCCGCCAGGCCGAGCGGACTTCCGACCGCCACCACCAGCTGGCCGACCACCAACTGGTCGGCATCTCCGAGCGGCACGGCGTCCGGCGCGCCGCCGCGTGCGCGCAACACCGCGAGGTCCGACAGGGGGTCCACCCCGACGACGTGGAAGCGGGATTCCACCCCGTCGGCGAAGACCACCTCACCCGCGCGGGCCGCGCCGACGACGTGCGCGTTCGTCAACAGGAACCCGTCGTCGGTGAAGACCACCGCCGATCCGCTGCCCCGCCTGGTCCGCACGCTGGCCACGTGCGGCGTCACCGAGGCCGCCACCGCGATCACCGTGCGGGAGTAGGCATCCATCGCGGCGTTGTCCACGCCGACCACCACCCTGTTTGCCGGAATTGCACTACTTCGTCCAGGATGCCCTCGTGCCGCGGACGACGCACGGTGTTCGCCGCAGGCGCAACCCGGCCGCGGGTACGCCGGGCGTATCGCCGGATACGGATCGCAGGTCCGGCACCGGCCACCGTTACGCCGTGGGCACCCGGTCGAGGAAACCGTGCACACTCGTGATCCGGTCGTCGGCTCCGAGGGAGATCACGTCCGAACCCGCGACCGGGGCGCTGCCGTCGGCCGCGGAGACCAGCTCCCAGGAGAAGCGGGCGATGTCGTGGTGGCCGTCGACCGCGCCGAGGCGACGGAACTCGAACCCGGGGAACTGCGCCTGCACGCCCCCGATGGCCGCCGTCAGCTGGGCGTGCCCGCGCACCTCCGCGAGCGGATCGGTGTACGCGCCGTCCTCGGCCCACGCGGCCGCCACCGCCGCGGCCCTGGCGTCCTCGTCGGTGGCGTTCCACGCGGCGAAGTACCGATCGACCGCTTCCTCGTAGCGCGACATAATGAATCCTCCTGTGCGGTAATGGTTTTCGTCAGCCGTTCGGGTCTTCCGATCGGCTGTCTCCAACCTTGCCGCTCCGCGCGCCCCGAGTCGATTACGCGCGAGGTAATGATCGCCGGAAAAGCGCGCGCGCGCCCGAGGGCTCAGCGCAGTAAGCCCCGCTTCTCGAGATAGGCCGATGGAATCACCGCCGCCGCCAGAGCCAGCAGCACGGCGATCAAAAGGCTCACCTGCCAGGGCAATTCGGCGATGCCGAGGAGACCTGCGGCGTAGCAGCCGACGACCAGAACGGGCGGCAGGACGACCGCGGTGGTGACGGTGAACACCTTGACGATCTCGCCCTGCCGCACATTCAGGCAGATCGTCACGGATTGCTGCAAGAAGCGGACCTTGTCGTACGCCGAGCCCGCATACTGTCCCACCCCGTCGATGTCGGCGAGCAGGATGCCGATCGCCTCGTCGAGTTCCGCCTTCCCTGGTGACGTGTCGGCCATCAGATGTCGCGCGGCGCGGGCCAGCTGCCGCTGGGCCTCCTGAGTGCGCGAGACGATGCGTTCGGTCGCGTTCATCCGCGATATCACGCCGCGCAGGGCGGCGAGCTCGGTCTGGCGCCGGTCCCGGCCCGTGATCGTCCGCTCGATCTCGTCGCCCAACGCCTCCATGGCGTCACCCGCATGATGTAGCACCCGCTCCGACGCCTCGTTCAGCGCCCACAGCAGCGCGTACATCACGCCGTGCGCGGAACCGGCGAGCGCCGGGTCCCGGCGCATCTTCGCGACCGCCTTGTCGAAGGGGACGAAATGCTCGGACGGCTGCAGCGTCACGAGGAATTCACCGCCCAAGGCGAAGACGATCGTCTCCTGTTCGATGTTCTCGCCACGCTGGAATCCGGCCGTCACCGGAAAGTAGCGAAAGCTGTCGGTCTCCAGGACCTGATCGCGTGCGGACGTGAAGTCGATGCCGAGCCGTTCCCGCAGCACCGCCGCGGTGTCGGCGTCGTCGGCGGCGAGCGGAATCCAATGTTGCTGGAGCACTTCGGTATCGAAGTGGTCGGCGGTCACGGCACCGAGAAAGGTCGTCATCGACTACCGCTGCCCGCGGAACGAGCGCACCGAGGATCCGGCCTGCTGTCGCCGTTCCGGATCTGTTGTGCGAGGCAATGTTTCGGCTTTCTCGGGCAATGTGGCCATAGTGGGTGCTCCAATACTTGCTATCGTGCGGGGCTGGCGCACTCCTCCGGTACCGAGGACGCACGCAGAGGCGAGCAGCGACGTGATCGGGCGGCGCCGCGGGTCGGTGGCCGCGTATCGGCCGAACCCGGACGCGCCGCTCTTACGCGCCGGAGAGATGACGAAGTGGAGGTCCGTACCGCGTCGGCCGATGGGCGCCGTTGCCCGGCGGGCGATCACGCACGCGGATCAACGACGCGCCGGCGCAACCTGTTTCGCGAGAGCGGACCGGCTGTAGACGTCGATACTGTCATCCGGCATCTGCCGCTCACCTCGCTTCGTCGGTCGACCGGCGCACGAATTGCGCCATCCATCATTAGAAACCCGCCCATCGGGGTACGTCAATCAGTTGCGCAAGTGTTCGACAGCGCGCCACCCAATGGAAATCCAGCGACAGTGGCGAAGCAGAACGGCCGCGGAGACAGCGGTTTTCGGCGCCACGGCGTCCAGGCCGTCGGCGGCGGCCACCTGCTTGCACAGCCGGTCACGGCCGTGCCACCCTACCGACAGTTTGGAGGCGGACGTGACCCAGCACGGCGAGCCGCCGGGACCGATCCCGGCGGACCGATCGGCGGACGCCGCGGCGGTTTTCGGCATGCTCGCCGCCACCGCGCGTCTGCAGATACTCTGGCTGCTCGCGCAGGGCGAGCGCGATGTCGGCTCCCTCGCGGCCGTCGTCGGCCAGTCCGTGCCCGCGGTGAGCCAGCATCTGGCCGAACTGAAACTCGCCGGTCTGGTCCACGCCCACAAAGACGGCAGACGCCACGTCTACGCGATCACCGACCCCGACATCGCCGACCTCGTCCGCCTGGCCTTCCGCCACCACCGCGGACACCACGACTGACGCGGACGTCACTCCGCCACATCCACCCCGTACCGGCGCGCCAGCACCGCGAGATCCGTCGGATATCCCTGGCCCACCGCACGCAACCGCCAGACGTCGCCACGCAGGTAGACCTACGCCACGCCGTCGTACACCTGGCGGTCGACGGCCGCCCTGGACCACCCGACAGCACCGACGAGTTCCTGGGCAGGCTCGACACGGCGTGGCCGCCGGCCGCGTGGGCGGGGGCATGACGTCGGATTCTCGCTGATCGCGACCCTCGCCGGAGGGACCGTGCCTGCGCTGTCGTGGTGTGAGTTGACGTTCACGACCGCGCTGGCGCCGTGGTCGGCTACCGACTCGCACGACATGCCCGACAGATCTGCACCGCCGACGCTCCGGGTGCCCGACTGCACCGGAAGCCGGCGACAGTCCCCATTCGTTGCTGAAGTGGTCAAACGTCCAGCTCGAGCGACGCGGATTCGGCCGCCTCGCCACTTCCGGCGCCCCTTCCGCAGGTCGGCCGGACGGCGGGCGGCTCAGCCGTTCGCGCTGGACAGCGAACCCGTCCGCGGCCGGAACCCGGCGCGCGGCGCATCGCCGGGTGCCGTGATCACCGAACCCGCCAGTAGGGTTGACCACGGCGTTGCCAGGCCGGATGCTCTTGGTTGGCCGAACAGCTCGAAACCGGACATGCGAACGATCTTCATGGTCGTAGCGCCGAGTTGTGGCGGCGACGACGCCGGTGCGGACCTGCCCCGGTGTCCGGTACTCGAGGGGAGATTCGCGTGACCTACCGCCTGACCGATATCGATTGCGTGAGTGCGCGTGGGCACTCCGCGCTAGGGGGAACCCTGGCGATACAGGCGGTCTGGCGCTACGACCGTGCGGTGGATCCGGCGGCGCTCGAGCATTTCCACGAGGCGTTGCGGCACGGCAGGCTGGGCAGAGCGGTCGCGCCCGCGATGATCCCCGCCGCCGGGGACCGGTGGACCACCCGAGTCGAATTCAGCCCGCTCGAGGTCGCGGACGAGCCCATTCCCTCGGGCGATCTGGAGGCCTGGATCGCCGAGCAAGGAAATGCCGAGTTGCGTACCTTCGGCGGGCCCGCATGGCGGTTGGCGGCGACCCACCTCGACAACGGGGAAAGCGCGGTGTCGCTGCTGGTTTCCCACACGCTCGCGGACGGCCACGCGTTGTGCACGGCGATCACGGACGCCGTCGCGGACAAGCGACTCGACTTGTCCTACCGCACCGATGAATTCGGCCGGATGCGCCTGCTCGCCGGTGATCTCCGCGATGCCGCGCGGCGAGCCAGGTCGTTACCCTCCGCCGCCGGTTTGGCGCTGCGATTGGCCGTCACCGGGCGCGGCGGCGGGGCCGGGCCCGCCGACGACGCGCCGGACTTCCGGCTTCCGACCGTCACCGCGACGGTCCCGGCGCAGCTGTGGCATGCGGCGGCACGTGGCCGAGGCGGAACCGGCACCACCCTGGCGGTGGCGATGATGACCGCCATCGCGACGGAGGTCGGCCGCACCGACGAAGAGGGCCGGGTTCGCATGATGATGCCGGTCAGCACCCGCACCGCCGACGATTTTCGGGCGAACGCTCTGACCTCCATCGCCTTCGAAGTAGACGTGCACGACGGCGCACCGGCCGACCTCGCGCCGCTGCGCGCGGTGATGAAGGAAAAGCTCACCGCGGCCGCGGCCAGCGGACAGGACGTCCCGCCGCTGGTCCCGGTCGCGGTGGCGCTGCCGCGCGGACGGTATGCCCGGCTGGCGCGGCAAGCCGCCACCGACCCCACCTCCACGGTGTGCTCCAGCCTCGGCAAGCTCGACCCCGAAATGCTGCGCATCGACGGCGGCCCGGCCTCGGCGATGATGCTCGGCCTGGTCAATCAGAGCCTCGACTCGCGGAGCGTCGTGACCGAACGCGGCGGCAATCTGTACGTCGCGCTCGTCGAGGCCGCGGAGAAGATCACGATGCGCGTCATGGGGTTCCACCCGCCTGCCCTGCTGGACACCGAGCAGCTCACCGAGCTGGTGCGGTCCGCGCTCGCCGAGTACGAACTCTCGGCGACCTTCTGGTAGCACCCCAGGCTTGTCACCGCGATGTGGCACGATCGCGTAAGTGACCAGCCGACCCGCCGCCACGCCGCACCTGCACGACCTCGCGCGGCTGCGCCGCGTTCGCGACCGCATTGATCGCGAGTACGCGCAGCCGCTGGACGTGGAGGCGCTCGCGCGCGACGCGCACATGTCGGCCGGCCACCTCAGCCGCCAGTTCCGGCTCGCCTACGGCGAGTCGCCGTACTCCTATCTGATGACGCGGCGCATCGAACGCGCGATGTCGCTGCTGCGTCGTGGCGACCTCAGCGTCACCGAGGTGTGCTTCGCGGTCGGCTGCTCGTCGCTGGGCACCTTCAGCACCCGCTTCACCGAGTTGGTCGGTGTGCCGCCGAGCGTCTACCGGCGCGAGGCGGCCCGCGCCACGGCGGGGATGCCCTCGTGCGTGTCGAAACAGGTGACCAGACCGATCAGGAATCGAGAAGCACCGGTTACCGAGCCGCAATTAGCCTGACTGCCATGGACATCACCATTCACGCGAGCTTCCTGCCGCACGACGACGCGGACGCGGCCCTCGCCTTCTACCGCGACATCCTCGGCTTCGAGGTCCGCAACGACGTCGGGTACGAAGGGATGCGCTGGCTCACGGTCGGCCCCGCCGGCCAGCCGGAAACATCCATCGTCCTGCATCCGCCGGGCGCCGATCCCGGCATCACCGACGACGAGCGCCGCACCATCACCGAGATGATGGCGAAGGGCACCTATGGCGGCATCCTGCTGGCAACCAAGGATCTGGACGGCGCTTTCGAACGGCTGGCGGCCAACGACGCGGAGATCGTCCAGGAGCCGACCGAGCAGCCGTACGGGGTGCGCGACTGCGCCGTCCGCGATCCCGCGGGCAACCTGATCCGCATCCAGCAGCTGCGCTGACCCGCCCGGCGCGAACTCGAACCGAGCCCGGCGACGCCGACCGCGCAGGCGGCCCCGCCCGACAGATGGAGACACGATGAGCACGGCCACGACGACGGACACGCAGTCGCCCGCGCCGCACGCCGCGGACAGCCACGATCTGATCCGCGTGCACGGCGCGCGCGAGAACAACCTCAGGGATGTCAGCATCGAAATCCCGAAGCGACGGCTGACGGTGTTCACCGGCGTCTCCGGCTCGGGCAAGAGCTCACTGGTGTTCAGCACGATCGCCGCGGAGTCGCAGCGGCTGATCAACGAGACCTACAGCGCGTTCGTCCAGGGCTTCATGCCGACGCTGGCACGGCCCGAGGTCGACGTGCTCGAGGGGCTGACCACCGCGATCATCGTCGATCAGCAACGCATGGGCTCCGACCCGCGCTCCACCGTCGGCACCGCCACCGACGCCAATGCCATGCTGCGCATTCTCTTCAGCAGGCTCGGAAAGCCGCACATCGGCTCGCCCCAGGCTTTCTCCTTCAACGTCGCCTCGATCAGCGGGGCGGGCGCGGTCACGACCGAGCGTTCCGGAAGGACCGTGAAGGAGCGCCGCAGCTTCAGCATCACCGGCGGGATGTGCCCGCGCTGCGAGGGCCGGGGCTCGGTGTCCGATATCGACCTCACCCAGCTCTACGACGATTCCAAGTCGCTCGCCGAGGGCGCGTTCACCATTCCGGGCTGGAAGTCGGACAGCTTCTGGACGGTGCGGGTCTACGCGGAGTCGGGTTTCGTCGATCCGAACAAGCCGATCCGCAAGTACACCAAGAGGGAGATGCAGGACTTCCTCTACAAAGAGCCCACCAAGGTGAAAATCGAGGGGGTCAACCTCACCTACGAGGGGCTGATCCCCAAGATCCAGAAGTCGTTTCTGGCCAAGGACCGGGAGGCGATGCAGCCGCATATCCGGGCGTTCGTGGACCGCGCGGTCACCTTCACGACCTGTCCCGAGTGCGACGGCACCCGGCTCACCGAAGCGGCGCGCTCGTCGAAGATCGCGGGCATCAGCATCGCCGACGCCTGCGCGATGCAGATCAGCGACCTCGCCGAATGGGTCGGCGGCCTGAGCGAGCCGTCGGTGGCGCCGCTGCTGGGCGCGCTGCGGCACACTCTCGACTCGTTCGTGGAGATCGGGTTGGGCTACCTCTCGCTGGACCGGCCCTCCGGCACATTGTCGGGCGGTGAGGCCCAGCGCACCAAGATGATCCGCCACCTCGGCTCCTCGCTCACCGACGTCACCTACGTCTTCGACGAGCCGACCATCGGCCTGCATCCTCATGACATCCAGCGGATGAACAACCTGCTGCTGCGGCTGCGGGACAAGGGCAACACGGTGCTCGTCGTGGAGCACAAGCCGGAGACGATCGTGATCGCCGACCATGTCGTCGACCTCGGGCCGGGGGCGGGCACGGCGGGCGGCACCGTCTGCTTCGAGGGCAGCGTCGAGGGGCTGCGGGCCAGCGGCACTGTCACCGGCCATCATTTCGACGACCGGGCCGCGCTCAAGACCACCGTGCGCGAGCCGAGCGGCAAGCTCGAGATCCGCGGCGCGAAAGCGAACAACCTGCGCGATGTCGACGTCGACATTCCGCTGGGTGTGCTCGTCGCCATCACCGGCGTGGCGGGGTCCGGCAAGAGTTCGCTGGTGCACGGGTCGATCCCCACGAGCGAAGGCGTGGTCGCGGTGGATCAGGCGCCCATCCGCGGCTCGCGGCGCAGTAATCCGGCGACCTACACCGGATTGCTCGAGCCGATCCGCAAGGCGTTCGCCAAGGCCAACGGGGTGAAGCCCGCGCTGTTCAGCGCCAATTCCGAAGGAGCGTGCCCCACCTGCAACGGCGCGGGCGTCGTCTACACCGACTTGGGGATGATGGCAGGTGTCGCCACCACTTGCGAGGAGTGCGAGGGCAAGCGATACCAGGCGTCGGTGCTGGAATACCACCTCGGCGGCCGCGACATCAGCGAAGTGCTCGCGATGTCGGTGCTCGAGGCCGAGGAGTTCTTCGGCACCGAGGCCGCGCGCACCCCGGCCGCGCACGCCATCCTGAGCAGGCTCGCCGACGTCGGGCTGGGCTACCTCAGCCTGGGTCAGCCGCTTACCACGCTGTCCGGCGGCGAGCGGCAACGGCTCAAGCTGGCCACGCACATGGCCGAGAAGGGCGGCGTCTACGTCCTCGACGAGCCCACCACCGGCCTGCATCTCGCCGATGTCGAGCAGTTGCTCGGCCTGCTCGACCGGCTCGTCGACTCCGGCAAGTCGGTCATCGTCATCGAGCACCACCAAGCGGTCATGGCGCATGCTGACTGGATCATCGACCTCGGTCCTGGGGCGGGACACGACGGCGGCCGGGTCGTATTCCAGGGCACTCCCGCCGACCTCGTCGCCGCCCGCTCCACCCTCACCGGCGAACATCTCGCGGCCTACGTCGGCGCCTGACCGGGCGCTCGCGAGCAGGGTAGCGGCGATCGACGCCGCTACCCTGACCCGAGAACGCGAGCTGTCAAGGCGAGCACGCCCTCCCGATGGCGTTGCGGGGAGGTCATGTCGGTGATCTCCGGACGCATGCTCGCGAAGATCGCCATGGCCAGGAACTCCGCGTCGGCGTCCGGGACGACCTGGGCGATCAACTCCGCCAGCAGCGCGCGCCACGGCGCCCAGGTCTCGGACCGACAGCCGTCGGGCAGGGCGCGCGTCAACGGTTGCAACTCGACCACCGTGAGGTCGAACACCGTGGCGACGAACGTCAGTATCCGCTCGCCCACCGGCACGGCGGGATCCGCGGCGAGGTCGCGAACGGCCGCCCAAGCCCGGCCGGTCCGGTCGTCGAACAGCGCGCGAATCAGCCCTTCGCGGTCGGTGAATCGGCGGAACAGCGTGCCCTTCCCGACTCCGGCGGCTGCCGCGATCTCGTC
Source organism: Nocardia sp. NPDC004260 (assembly GCF_053603155.1). Classification (NCBI taxonomy): domain Bacteria; kingdom Bacillati; phylum Actinomycetota; class Actinomycetes; order Mycobacteriales; family Nocardiaceae; genus Nocardia; species Nocardia sp. NPDC004260. Next base: position 20,480 of record NZ_JBSGEZ010000082.1, read on the forward strand.
CATGCAGACGTTGTCGCGCTGCTCATCGCAGATCAGACGCCCGGCTACGGCGAGGATCGCGGCCCGGTTGCGTTCGGCGTCGGCGCGCATCGCTGACCTCCAGTTGACATAAGCGGACCGATAGTCCGTATCATAGCAACATGCTAAACGGACTAACAGTCCGTATATGGAGAGGTGATCCCATGCGCGCAGTCCGCTATCACGAGTACGGCGGCCCGGAAGTGCTGCGAGTCGAGGAGGTCGAGGATCCCACGCCGGGCGAGGGCGAGCTGCTCGTCCGGGCCACGGCAACCGGAGTCAACTACTTCGAGGTGCAGGTGCGCGCCGGGGTGGCCCCGGATCCGCTCGGCCTGCCGCTGCCGCACACGCCCGGCATCGAAGTAGCCGGGACGGTGGCCGCGGTCGGTCCCGGCGTCGAGACCCGCCGCATCGGCGAAAGAGTGGTCGGCACGGTCGCCTCCGGCAGTTACGCGGAGCTGGTGCGGATTCCGGCAACGGCGGCCGTACCGCTCGACGATCGCCTCGGCGAGCATCAAGCCCTCGCGCTGCTCGGCCAGGGCGCGACGGCCGTGGGATTGATCGAAGCCGCGGAGATCGGGCCCGCGGACACGGTTCTGGTGGAGGCGGCAGGCGGAGGAATCGGAACCCTGTTGATCCAGTTGGCCAAACGAGCCGGAGCCCGGGTCGTCGCCGGTGCGAGCGGGGTCGCGAAGCGGCAGCTGGCCGCCGACCTCGGCGCCGATGCCACCGTGGACTACACCCGACCGGGATGGACCGAGGAGGCCGGTCCGGTGTCGGTGGTGCTCGAGACCGTCGGCGGACAGACCGCTCGGGAGGCTTACAGCCTGCTCACGAAACCGCGCGCCCGCATGGTGGTCTTCGGCTCGGCCAGCGGCGTCGCGGTCGAGATCAGCTCGGAGCAACTCCTACCGGTCGGCGCCTCGCTGATTCCCTTCAGCCTCGGATATCGCCCGCAACGGTGGCCGGAGCTGGCCCGCCGAGCCGAGGACCTCACGGTGCGCGGTGAACTCACCCCCGTCATCGGCACGGTGCTGCCCCTGGCCGAAGCGGCGACCGCCCATCGGGCGTTCGAAGACCGCACGGCCATCGGGAAGACCATCCTCACCCCCTGACCGCGCATCGGAAACGTGCGGCCGTCGAGCTCGAACGGCTCACGGCAAGGTACGCCGACGGCCGACGCGCGACAGCATCCGCACCGGTGGCGATGCCGCCGGTGCGAAATGCCGTCGCGGTGCCCGCGACCTTCCCGCGCGGCGCGTCAATCCCAGCTGTCGATCTTGACGTCGTGGGGATGCGGAGCGCCCTTCTCGGTTTCGATCAGCGATTTCAGGCTCAGCAGGTAGACCGCCCACTTGGTGCTGCAGTGGTGCATGAAGTCCACCGGCTCCTTCCACCCTCGGTGCGCGAAGAGCACGGTGGTGTAGTCGCCCGCCTGATCGAGGCTCCAGTCCACCTGGGTGCCGATCCACTCGTCGGGCCCGCCGACCACCTCCCACAGCACTCGCTTTCCCGGGTCGAGCTCGCGTACCCGCATGTCGAATCCACCTGCCGCGAAGCGGAATTCGAGCAGGTCGCCGAGTTCGCCGCCGTTCCCCTTGGTATCGGCCGTCCACCACCCGGCGAGCCCCTCGGTGGTGGTCAAGGCGGCGTAGACCTCGTCCGCCGGCGCCTCGATGCCCACTTTGTGCAAAATGTCCACCATTTCAGTTCCTCTTCCCATTGTTCTCGTAACCGCGTGATCTCACTGCGGGTCTTGTCTGCGCTGAATCGCCTCCGCGATGCGCTTGATACGCCGGAGCCTGGCATCCCACGCCGCCCCGACCGCGGACAACTGAGCGACCGCGCGCGCGAGTTGCGCCTCGTCCACCCGGTACCGCCGCTCCCGCCCGGCGGGCATGCCGTGCACCAAACCGACGCGGTCGAGCACGACGAGATGTTTGGCGACCGCCTGCCGCGTGACGGGCAGCCGCTCACTGAGGCTGGTGGCCGTGCCGTTCCCCTCCGCGAGGAGCAGATCGAGCATCCGCCTGCGCATCGGGTCCCCGATGGCGGACCACAGGTCATCGTCGACCGCGGCGGTCACGGCGTCGACACCAGCCGCACGATGTACTCCCCGAGGCGGGGGACGAAGGTGTCCCATCCCATGCTGTGGTCGCGGTACTGCTCCTCGAGTTTCGCTACCTCCCAACCCATTTCCCGGAACCCCGTCTCGGTGAGCCGGATCCTGGTACCCGCGCCCGACGGGATGAGCTCGAAAGTGACCAGCAGCGAGCCGGCGGAATCGTCGATCGCGCCGCCCGGATAGCACCAGCGGAACGAGAACAATCGCGGCGGCTCGGCCCGCACCACCCTGATCGGGACGACCTCGACCCGGTCGCCCCAGACGAGTTCGCCGACGGCACCGGGCGCCGTATCGAACTCGGCGTCGTCGCTCCACCATTCCGAGATGTGCTCCGGACTGCTGACGACCTCGAAGACCACCTCGGGCGAGGCGTCGACGTGTATCTCGCGTTCGATGCTGCCGTACTCCATATTCAAACCTCCATATGCAACGTTTGGTTGCGCTTGACGTTAGTCGACCACCGGGCGTAGCGCAACCAACGGTTGCACATGCGCGGCGCCCGGCGGACGACCGCCGCCTTCGATGTCGACCAGCTCGCGGCCGACGTCGAAGGCGGCCCGCAGGCAAACCGGATCATCGACGCGGCCTCGGCGGAGTTCCGCGACCACGGCATCGACCGTGTCCGCATGGAGCACATCGCCCGCCGCGCCAGCCTGCATCGCGCCACCGTCTACCGGGCCTTTCCCAGCACGGACCTGCTCGTCACCACCGCGCCGACCCTGTGGTTGCGGCGCGTCCTGTCCGGCATCACCACCGCCGTCGCCGACTACACCGACGTCCGCGACGACGCCGCCGAGGGCTTCGCGATCGCCCTGCGCACGCTGCGCACCGACCCACTGACCAACCGCATCCTGCTCGCCGACGAAGGCGGGCAGCCCTTCGTCATCACCTACGGCGCGACGCTGCTCGCCGCCGCGCGGCGTTCTTCGCCGATCAGCTCCGCCGCGCCGACGACATCGGCGACATCGATCCCGACGCGTCCGCCGAGATCGCCGCCCGCCTGTCCCTCACCCTCCTGCTCATCCCGGACAGCTACTTCTCCCTCGACACCGACGAAGACGCCCGCGCCTTCGCCCGCCACCACCTCATCCCCACCGCCCTCCGATAGCACCGGCCGCTCCGTGCCCGCGTCGGTCGCCACCGCACTCGTCCCCGCCCGGCGCCCCGCTCGCTACACGGATAGACGACAGCTCACTTGCGGCCGTCGGTGGCCGAACACGTGTCGGCGGCTCGCGCGGCGTCCTCGGCGGCTCGTGTGGCTTCGGCGGCGGCCGAGTCGGCATCTTGCGCCATCCGCAGGACTTTGTTCGCACGCTCGTTGGCCCGGGTCGCCGCGCTGGCGGCAAGAGCGTCCGCGGCACCGCGGATCCGCGCGGCACGGGCGCGACCGGCGTCGTCACCCGATTCGGCCGCCAGAAGGCCGGCGCACTTCGCGGAGTCGTTCACCGCGGTGGGGAACGCGGGCTCGGTGCGGTAGCGCTCGCGCAGATCCGAAGACGGGCTGCCCGGTTCCTCGTACCGCGCGCTGACAACGGCTTCGTCGGCCAAACCTCGCTCGTACGCGTTGGCGGCCTCGGCCAGATTCCGGGCGCGCGTGGCGGTCTCCCTCGCGGTGGCGGCGAGTGCGGCCGCGAACGTCGCGTCGATGCGGGCGAGGCCGCACGCACCGGCCGCCGCGTCCGCGCGCGCCGAATCGGCCAGACCGCGCGCGGCCTCGGCCAGCGCGCGGGCCTCGGCGAGGGATCGGACGAGGACTTCGTCGGCGGCGGCATGGGCCAGATCACGGAAAGCGCGCGTCAGGTCGCTGACGGTGACGCCCTCCGCGGGCTCCCCGGCTGCGCGCGTGAGATCAGCTGAGCCCCGCGTCGTCATGCGAGTCATGGTGTACCTCCTTTGTGATCCTCGATGGCAATACGGCTTACTGCTCGATCGCGAATGTCCGGCCCGACAACCGCGGGTGAGCACACATCGGCACACCGCGCCCACCGACGCCATGGCGGTATCCCCTGCCCAGCAACGGCTTCAGTAGCTGAGGCATGCCGCGCCCACCCACCGATGCGCCGCACTAGCAACTTTTCAGCAATCTCGCATCGCTACGATAGCCGCGTGCTGCGCGGCGTGCGGACGAATCGACGATCAGAAGATCCGGCGACCACAATTCGTCGAGACCGCGGGTGCAACCGCACATGCAGCGGTCCGTACATATCCGAGCCGATGGGACGGCATTCCGCAGTCCAGTAGGCGCAGGCGGCGTCCGATCCGGACGAGTAGATCGACTCGCGCTGCGGCACCCGTCGGGCACCAGCTGCTCGAACAGCGCCGGGCCGATCGCAGCGCAGAGATCGGCCGGGGCGGCGGGCGGATGGGATCGTTCCGCCCTGTCCAGCAAGCGTCAGACAGAATTCCCGGCAACTGTAAGTCGGCTTCTCGAAAATTCCTTTGCAACATCAGTTCTCGTGGCAGGTCTCGACTCCACAACCTCTCGCCGAGCCCTCGGTCTCGCCGACACCGCGGGAGTCCGCTGTGCGTCCACGTTTGTGTGCGCGGTGATCGGTAATGTCGAACGAGTGAGTAGCTGGGTGCGCCGGAAGTTTCACGGCATCGGACGAATCGATCGAGCGATCGGCGGCGCGGTCGCCGAACTGCCTGCCTCGGTGGTCGACCACGGATTGCTGCGGCTCACCGGCAGCGCGAATTTCAGCGGACTGTGGCTGGTTCTCGCGACGCTGCTCGCCTCCCGCCAAGGCGCGCCGCGGCGGGCCGCGCTGCGTGGCGTCGTCTCCGTCGCCGGAGCCAGTCTCGTCGTCAACGTGGGCCTCAAGTCGCTGATCGCACGGCGCAGGCCTGCCGCCGAACTCCTGCCGGTGCACCGGCGACTCGTTCCGGCCCCGCGCTCCTCCTCCTTCCCCTCGGGACACAGCGCGTGCGCCGCGGCATTCGCCACCGCTGTCGCTCTGGAAAGTCCCCGTACCGCACTGGTTGTCGCCCCGCTGGCCGCCACCGTCGCCTACTCTCGGGTGCACACCGGTGTGCACTGGAGTTCCGATGTGCTCGTCGGAGCGGCCGTGGGTTCCGGTGTCGCCCTGGCCACGCGACGCTGGTGGCCGGTGCGCGAATCCGATGAGGCGCAGGCCCGTCCGGTTCGCGAAGTGCCCGCGCTGGTGGAGGGCAAAGGCCTGGTGGTCATGGTGAATCCGGTGTCCGGTGACCCGAATTACGACCCCACCGACGACGTGATCGCGGCCCTGCCCGCCGCCACCGTGCTGCGCACACAGCCCCATCTGGACTGTGCCGATCAGCTCGAGCGGGCCATCGCCGAGCACGGTGAACCGGTGCTGGCGGTCGGCGTCGCCGGTGGTGACGGCACGGTGGCCGCGGTGGCCGCGGTCGCGTTGCGCCACGAGCTGCCGCTGGTCGTCATCCCCACCGGCACGCTCAACCACTTCGCCCGCGATCTCGGCGTCTACGACCTGCGCGAAGTAATCGATGCCACCGGTGTCGGCGAGGCGGTGGCGGTGGACATCGCCGGCGTCGAATGCGAGGACGACACCGGTTCCCGCACCCGGCATCTGATCAACACCGCCAGCCTCGGCGCCTATCCGGACCTGGTGCAGCTGCGCGAGAAGTGGCAGTCACGCTGGGGCAAATGGCCCGCATTCGCCGCCGCGCTCGTGGTGACCCTGCACCGGGCCGAGCCGATGGAGATCTGCCTGGACGGACGCTGGCAGCGGGTGTGGTTCCTGTTCGTCGGCAACGGTCCCTACCACCCGCACGGCGCGGTGCCCGCCTTCCGTGACCGGCTCGACGCCGGACTACTCGACATCCGCTGGCTGCGCGCCGATCTGCGCTGGTCGCGCACCCGCGCCGTACTCGCGCTGTTACTGGCGGCGATCGGCCACAGCAAGGTCTACGGCGAGCGCCAGTTGCCCGAACTCTTCGTGCAGTTACCCACGCCGGAGGCGCTGGCGACCGATGGCGAGGTGGTCGGCAAGGCCACCCGACTGCACTTCCGCATCGCCGGACAACTCGCGGTCTACCGCCGTGACGAATCCAATCCGCTCTGGGCCGACCGCAGCCGCCCGCATCACCGCCGAGCTCCCTGGCTGCGGGACATCTTCCGAGCCGAGCCGGCGTTTCAGCGGCGAGCGGGCGAAGACTGAGCGAACGCGCTAAGCGCCGCCGCGGACGCGGGCGCCAGCCGTTCGAGGAAGGGCGCCACCGGCCGGGTCTCCTCCGGCACGGTGACCAGCGGCCGATCGGCGAACCATCTGGCCAGGTCGGCGTCGAGGTCGCGCTCGACGTATCCGGCCAAGTCGTCACGAGTAAGTGTCACCGCCGAATCGTAGGCTCCCTCAATGACATTCACCGAACACCGGATCGTCCAGCCCATCGCCGCCAGCTTGCGAAATCATCGCCACCGCGCTGCCTCGGGGCTGATCACCCGGCAGCGATAGGCTCTTGCAGCTATGGCACTCAGCGCGACATTGCACAACTTCGCCGTCCAGTTGGCCGACGTCGATCGGGGCGTCTACCAGGAGCTGGAGTTGCGGGTGGCGCGGCACCCGTCCGAATCCGCGGAGTTCATGCTGACCCGCGTGCTCGCCTATTGCCTCGAATACGAGGAGGGCATCGCCTTCAGTGACGGTGGGGTCTCCTCCACCGACGAGCCCGCGGTGCTGGTGCGCGACCTCACCGGCCGCCTCACCGCCTGGATCGAGGTCGGCGCACCGGACGCGGAGCGGGTGCACCGAGGCAGCAAACTCGCCGACCGGGTCGCCGTCTACACTCACCGCGACCCGGCCAAGGTGCTGGCGCAACTCCCCGGCAAGCGCATCCATCGCGCCGAAGCGATACCGCTCTACAGCTTCGATCGCGACTTCATCGACTCCGCCGTCGCCGCGACCGAACGCCGCAACACCGTGACCGTGTCCGTCACCGAGCGCCTGCTGTACCTGGACCTCAACGGCACCGCGTTGAGCGCACCGATCCACGAGCACCGGCTCACCTAGTTCCAATGCCGCTCACATAGGCTGGTCGGGCTGGTGTCAACTGGTGTTGATGGTGACGTCGATCTCAATCTTGTAGGTGTTTCGGTCGATGTCGC
>NZ_JBSGEZ010000083.1:0-27703 GCF_053603155.1 Nocardia sp. NPDC004260
CCTACGACCCCGCCCGACACGGCGGCGCCCAAACCCTGCAACCACAACCGGTCGCTACTTCTGCGGTATGAGGTTGACATAGGGAGTGTCATGGGCGCGGTCTTCGCTCTCGCGGCGGGAACCGGCGACGTCATCGGCGCCGCGCCGGAGCAGGTGGCCCGGGGAACACACGCGACCTTCGCCGTCGCCGCGCTGCTCGCCACTGCCGGTCTGGCGATCGTGACAGGCCTTGGACTCACCCGCTCGAAAGCGTGAATTCCGGCGCGCGCGTGACGAAGAGGCCTTCACCCGGCACGGAGGCGCCTGCCGCGGTCACGAAGGCGACCTCCGGCGGCCGAGTCCTCACGCGGCGAGAGCGTGCGCCAGGTGCGGCCACGACTCGTGGAGATCGGTCTCGAACAACCCCCAGGTGTGCGAGCCTTCCGCGCGATTCACGTGGACAGCGGACAGCCCGAGCTCGTCGAGACGATCGGCGAAGGCCGCCGTGCAGGAGCTGGCGATCGCTTCGATGGGCGGAAAGGGCAGGCCGCCTCGATCGATCGCACCGGGAGTGCCGGAGGCGGCGGACAAGTAGATGGTCTTCCCGGCCAGAGCGGGCGCGTTGGCGAAAGCGTCGTGCGCCCGCCAGATCACGTCGCCCGGAGCGCCCCACATGTTCGCCGGATTGCCCCCGCCACGGATGACCTGGGCGCTCACCATGGCCGCGCCGACGGCGTCCGCGGCCCACGGGCATCCGCTGTAGGCCGCCACCGCGTCGTACAGGTCGGGCGCCTGGATCGCGAGGTCGACCGCGGATCCGGCGCTCATCGACACCCCCGCGATCGCGTTGCGCCCGGTCGTGCCGAGTTCGGCGTCGAGCGTCGCCGGAAGCTCACGCGTGAGATAGGTCTGCCATCGGTTGCGCCCGACCGCCGGATCATCGGCGAGCCAGTCGGTGTACATGCTGTAGGCGCCGCCGACCGGCATCACCACGTTGATGTGCTTGTCCGCGAAGAACTCCCGGACGTCTGTATCGTCCCACCAGGAGATTCCGTCGACGCCGCCGCCGATACCGGTGAGCAGGTACAAGGTCGGCGCGGGTGCGCCGCCCGCCGCCCGGATCACCCGGTTGGTGACCACTTTGTCCATCGATGGCGAGTAGACATCGATCTGGGACATCGATCCGCCGAGCGGGGCATCCCCCACCACGCGCGCCCGCGCGGACTCGGCTTCGGCGGGACGAACGGAGAAGGAGGACACCGCGACAACTGTCGCCAGCGCGCTGACGAGCGCGCCCAAATACCTAGAAGCACTCACGATTCCGTTGTACCCGGCCGCGCCCGACCCATTCGGCGAAATCGTCCCATTCGGAAGGATCGCAGGCACGAGACCCGCCTGCCGATGACCGTCATGCCGCTCGTGCTTTCGAATGTGTTGTCGAGTCGGCACTTTCGTCACCGCCGGCTCGTCGCGGGAACCGCAGCACCCCAGCGGCCCACAAAGCGACGCCGATGTACAGTGCCTGCTCCGGAACGCGCTCCCACAGTGGCGGTGCGGGTGCGTCGTTGAACGGGATGCCGGAGAGCGCCACGTAGATGTTGGCGGGCAGCATCACGACGAACAGGGCGGTCAGCCCGAGACCGGCGGCGCGGCGAGTGCGGGCGAGGAAGAGGCCCACCGCGCCGAGCAGTTCCAGTACGCCGGTGAGGTAGACCATCGCGCCGGGGAACGGGACGAACGGCGGCACCATCGGGAGCAGATCGGCGTGGGTCGGAACGGGGGTGTCCGCGAACGCCTCCGGCAGGAAATGTGTTGTGCCGGTCATGATCAGCATCACGCCCAGCGCATAGGCGGCGCAGGTGGGCCATGCGGCGAACCGGCGCGCGCCGAGGGCGCCCGCAACGCGCAGCGACAAAAGGGTGGTGAGCAGAACGATGAGGGTTTCCATCATGCCTCCATGGGGACGGTCCGGCCGGGCGCCGGTGTCGTGGTGAATCGGATGAGCAGGTAGAGCAGCACGCCGATCGGCGCGAACAGGATGGTGAGGACGAGCAGCGGGCTGATCAGCAGTGGCGTGTGGCCGCGCGCGCGACTGTCCAGGTAGATCCAGCGCCCGAGGAACAGGTCGAAGGCCACGAAGTGCGCCCATGCCGCCGCGGCCCCCGACCCCTGGCCCAGTATTTCTCGCAGCCCGGCGAGTTCCGGATCGACGAGCGCCGCTGCGAACGAGCCGAATTCGGGCACGACCAGCGCCGCGTAGACGAGCAGCGGAGGCAGGCAGATGAGCGGTGAGGTGACGATCGCACTGGTCCGTCGCCATCCCGGGGCCAGGATCATCAGTGCCCAGAAGGGGGCGGCGAACCAGAAAGTGATGTCGAACAGCAGCTCCGTCATAGTCCCGCTCCCATCGGGAAACGGTGCACCCCAACCTTTTTCGTCCGCAGCGCGACAGCTGCCGAGAGGGCGGCTCCGAGGGCGACGGCGGCGAGGGCCAGTAAGGTGGCGACGTCGGGATGGACGACCGATTGTCCGCGCAGCGCCTGCCAGGTCAGCACCGCGAGCAGTGCGGCGTAGGTCGCCGCGGCGATCATGACGAGCGTTCGCCTGGTGGCCGCGGAGCGCAGGGCCGGAATCCGGCGCGACCCGTACTCGACGGCGAGCAGAACCAGCGGAAGCGCCTGCAACGCATGCATTCCGAGGAAATGCGGGACACGCAGATCGCCTCCGGCCGTGCTCCAGCCGAGGATGGGCAAGCCGGGTCCGCCGTCGGCGAGCCCGACGGTGTGGGCGCCCCTGATCGCGCTGCCCGCCGCCCGCTGTTCGGCCGTCGGCGACACCATCAACATCCCCAACGCGGCGCCCGCGAGGGAGAGCGCGGCACCGCAACGGATCGCCGCGTTGCGGGCGGGGTCGGTCGTCGGATCGGCGAACAATGCCGCCGACGCGGCCAGGGTGGCGATCCAGACCAGCACGATGGACGACCCCATGATCTCCCACAGCACCGCGTTGAGCGGCGTCGTGAAATTGAAGTGGCTGGTGGTGCCTCGCACGATCTGCGTGGTGATGACGATGAGCTCCACCGCGAGGCCCAGCGCCGCCACCGTCCCCGCCCACCAGGCGACGCGCTGCCATCTGGTGAGCTGGGCGAGCAACCACGCCCAGGTCAGGGCGTAGATCAGCACCGAAAACGCGAACTTGGCCGACTTGGCCCAGATCGGCAACCCGGTCGAGGTGCGGTCGTCGAGAATCATGCCCCCGATCGACCAGACGACCAGGAGCGCCATGGCGACGGCGAGCAGCATCAGTGGCCGATGCCAGGACAGGGCGGGGAATCGCTGGGAGAAGGCGGTCACGAGCCGTCGACCTTTCAGGAACTCGAAGTATCGATAGTTGCACTATCAGCGGTCATTATGGATAGCTGTACTATCTACTGTCAATACGTCGACCGAGCCGAGGAGTCCGATGCGGATCGCCGAACTCAGCCGCGCGAGCGGCGTCCCTCCCGCGACGATCAAGTACTACGTGCGCGAGGGACTTCTGCCTTCCGGTGTGCGGACCCATCGCAATCAGGCCGAATACAGCGATGCGCACGTCAGCAGACTGCGGCTGATCCGGGCGCTGGTGGATATCGGCGGCGTGTCCATCGAAGCGGCGAAGGAACTACTCGCGGCGCTCGACAGCGGCAGTCTGTCCGTGCGGGACGCGTTGGGGCATGTCCAGTACGCGCTGGGCGGCCGGAGGTCGCAGGTGGGTGCCGAGCAGCGGGAAGCCGCCGCCGAGGACGTCGCGGCACTGCTGGACCGGCGCGGCTGGCGGATCGATGACGACAGCCCGGCCCGCGACACCCTCATCGATGTCTGCGCCGCGCTGCGTCTGCTCGGCCACGGCGACGTGGTCGCCGCGATGGACGACTACGCGGTCGCCGGCGAAGCCATCGCCGCCACCGACATCGCCCTGGTCCGCAACGAACCCGGCCTCGAGCGGATGACCGAAACCGCCATTGTCGGAACGATTCTGGGCGATACGCTGCTCGCCGCGCTGCGCAGGCTGGCGCAGGAGCATCTATCCAGCACACTGCTGTCGCCGGACGACGGCGCGGATCGTGCCTCCGGCGAGGTTTAGCCCGCCCCTCGCGCGGCATGCCGCAAACACGACTATCCCGAGGCGAAAGGAGAGCGGCTCATGACCGATCAACTGGATGGGACGCGCGTGCTGATCATCACCTCGAATACAGGAGTGGAGCGGGACGAACTGCTGGTGCCGCGTGATGAACTGCGCAAGCGCGGGGCGCGGGTCACCCATGCCGCGCCGAAGCGCGAGGAGGTGCAGACCTACCTGCACGACACGGAGAAAGACACCGTCGTGCAACCGGATGCGTCGCTGCACGAGGTGTCCGTGGACGATTTCGACGTGCTGGTTGTCCCCGGCGGCACGGTGAACGCGGACAAGCTGCGGGTCACCGACCGGGCGATCGAACTGGCCAAGGAGTTCGCAGGCGCGGGCAAGCCGATCGCCTCGATCTGCCATGGCCCGTGGCTGCTCGTGAACGCCGAGCTGGTCCGCGGCAAGACGCTGACCTCGTACTTCTCGCTGCGTATCGACCTCGTCAACGCGGGCGGCGAGTGGGTCGACGAGGCGGCGGTGCGCTCCGCCGAGGGCGGGTGGACCTTGCTCACTTCGCGCAACCCGGGTGATCTGCCCGATTTCGTGCACGCGATCACGCGCGAAGTGGTCCCTGCTTCGCGTTGACCGCTGGGGGACTCGATTCAGTTGCCAATGATTCTCGCGGATCGAGAGCAATGCCCAGATCGCGCAGCCGGTTGTCGATGAGCAGCCAGCACTCGGTGGTCAGGCGGTCCACCAGGGCGGCCTCGGTGGTGTCATGGTGTTCCAGCCACCACCGCACCGAGGCGTCCACCAAGCCGAGCAGCGCGACCACCACCCGGTCCGCGGCCAGCGGGTCGGTCCCGAATTCCGGCAGGTAGCGAGTCGCGGCGGCGGAGATCTCGGCGGCGAACGCGCTGCCGCCGACGCGCGGTTCGTTGCGGCCGCGCCGGTAGTCGCGTCCGACCAGGAAGCGATAGAGATTGGGATGCTCGGCGGCCCACCGCACGTGCTGGGCCAGGGGCGCGCGGATGATGTCCAGCGGCGTGCCGTCCACCGCCAGACGCGCGCGAATCCGTTCGGTCAGATCGTGGTGCGCGTGCCGGGCGACCGCGAGGTCCAGCTCCTCTTTGCTGGCGAAATGCCGGTAGACGTGCGTGCGGGCCAGTCCGGCGCGATCGGCGATCCGGCCGGTCAGCGCGTGCGGACCGTCCTCCTCGATCGCCGCGATCGCGGCTGTCACGATGGCCCGGCGGCGCTCGTCGCGGCCGGGCCGATCGCTGGTGGAACGCCGCGCGTCGGCGGTGTCCACCCAAGGTCGTCGTGCCACGCGGTTCAGCGTATCGGCAGGCCAATCGAGTGGTACACCTTGTACCCGGCAGGTCCTTGGTACACACTGTACCCGTAACTGTCGGTATCAGACTTTCGCAAGGACACCCGATGACGACCTACCGGTCCGCCTGGCTCGACGACGACCTGGACGCCCTGCGCGAGCTCGCCCGCTCGTTCTTCGCGAAGGAGTTGACGCCGAACATCGACAAGTTCATCGAGCAGCATCACGTCGACCGTGACTTCTGGAACAAGGCGGGCGCGCTCGGCCTGCTGTGCGCATCTATCCCGGAGGAGTACGGCGGTGGCGGCGGCACCTTCGCGCACGAGGCCGTGCTGATCGAGGAGCAGGCCAAGGCGTTCGACACCTCCTGGGGCGCCACCCTGCACAGCGGCATCGTCGCGCATTACCTGCTGCACTACGGCACCGAAGAACAGAAGCGGCAGTGGCTGCCCAAGATGGCCACCGGTGAGGTCGTCGGCGCGATCGCCATGACCGAGCCCGGCACGGGATCGGACCTGCAGAGCGTCAAGACCAAGGCGATCCGCGAGGGCGACGAGTACGTGGTGAACGGCTCCAAGACCTTCATCACCAACGGCAGCCAGGCCGATCTCATCATCGTGGTCGCCAAGACCGACACCAGCGAGGGCGCCAGTGGCATCTCGCTGATCCTGGTCGAGGCAGACCGGCCGGGCTTCCGCCGCGGCCGGGTGCTGGACAAGGTAGGGCAGAAGGGGCAGGACACCTCCGAGCTGTTCTTCGAGGACGTCCGGGTCCCGGTGGCGAACCTGCTCGGCACGCGGGAAGGGCAGGGCTTCGTCCAGTTGATGCAGCAGCTTCCGCAGGAGCGGCTGATCATCGCCGTCGGATCGGTGGCAGGGATGGAGGCCGCGCTCGAGGTCACGCTGCGCTACACCAAGGAGCGGCACGCCTTCGGCAAGCCGCTGTTCGCCTTCCAGAACACCAAGTTCACCCTCGCTGAGGCGGCCACCGAAACCCGGGTGGCCCGGGTGTTCCTGGACGACTGCATCGTGCGGCATCTGCGTGGGGAACTGGACATCCCGACCGTCGCCATGGCCAAGTGGTGGACCACAGATCGCGCGATGTCGGTGGCCGACGAGTGCCTCCAACTGCACGGCGGCTACGGCTATATGAGCGAATACCCGATCTCGCGGATGTGGACCGACAGCCGTGTCCAGAAGATCTACGGCGGCACCAACGAGATCATGAAAGAGATCATCGCCCGCAGTCTGTGATCCGAGCGGCCGACTGTGTTGGCAAACTGCCAACACCCTGTCGGGCCGCGCCGGTCAGGGCCTACGCTTCGGTGACGTCCACCGAGGTGGCCGTGGCAGAGACAACGAGGTGCCAGCCACCTCCGGCGTGAAGGGACGGTTGCGATGAGCGACGTCGAGACTCCTCCGTTCAAGGACATCGTCAACGGGGCACTGGAATTCACCATCCCGATCGCGCACAAGATGGGTGTGCAGGCGGTGGAGGTGCGGCGCGGTTTCGCGGCGACCTCGGTGCCCGTCGAGGGCAATGGCAACCACTTCGGCGTGATGTACGCCGGAGTGCTGTTCACCGTGGCCGAGATCCTCGGCGGCGCGATCGCGGTCGCCACGTTCGACAACTCGGCGTTCTATCCGCTGGTGAAGGATCTGCACGTCTTCTTCCGCAAGCCGGCCAAGACGGATGTGCGCGCGGAGGCGACGTTGTCGGAGGAGGAGATCTCGCGCATCGGCGCGGAGGCGGCGGCGAACGGCAAATCCGACTTCACGCTGCGAGCCGTGGTCACCGACGCCGACGGCGTGGTGGTGGCGGAGACCGAAGGCCTCTACCAATTGCGGGCGCACGGCAAGTAGCCCGGTTCGGCGCCGGAGCGGGGCGTTCGGCACGCATCCGGCGCCGGTCGGCCGCGCACTGTCGCGAGCCCGCGTGGGGCCGACGACGGTGTCCGGCCAGGTCGCCGTGCCCGCGCCGAGGTCACGGACCGGTTGCGGGGCGCCGATTCAGCTTCGGCGTCACGCGGATATCTCCCGTTCTTCGATTAGGTAACGACTCGGTAGCTGATGCCTGAGTGGCGGCGCGCGGGGGCGCGGTATGCCTACTACCGCAAGTCGTGGACCTGCGAAAATGCGATCCGCTTCACCATATCGCAGTGATCTCGGCCACATCACGAAGTCGTAACAGTGGATTCGTATCGGTCGATTTTGCGCGATCGACCTGGGTGAACGGCGCGAAGTCTCGACCAAGGGTCAAACCTATGCCGACGTTATTCGAACGTGATCTGCCGCGATATCTCCGCTAACGTCGGTCACGGCTCGGGGCAACACCGAGATCGAGCTCGAATCGCAGAACGCCGGAAACCCTGTCCCGCGGTTCGAGTGTCCACGAACTTCCCTGGGGACAGGGGCGCGGCGAATTCGCCGAGCCGGTGGGCGCAGGCGGGAAATCTCATGTCGCAAAACCGTAAATTCACCACTCGTGTTCTCGGCTTCACCGCGGCTGTCGGCGCCTTCGTCGCCGTGCCGTTCGGCCTGTCCACCGCGACCGCTTCGGCCCACAACTGGGACGCCGTCGCGCAGTGCGAGAGCAGTGGCAACTGGTCCACCAACACCGGTAACGGCTTCTCGGGCGGCCTGCAGTTCACCCAGAGCACCTGGGAGGCCAACGGCGGCAGCGGCAGCCCGTCGAACGCCAGCCGGGACGAGCAGATCCGCGTCGCGGAGAACGTCCTCGCGACCCAGGGTCCGGGCGCCTGGCCCGTGTGCGGCGCTTACCTCTGATGCGTCACCGGCGCCTACCGCGGATTCGCGGTAGGCGCCGAGCTATTTACCGGCAGTAATAAATTTCGCGAAATGTCGGTTTATCCGGACAATCGCATCGGTAATTCGATTTCCAATGATCCGGTCCGAATTCGGATTCACCGAACGCCGATTCGCCCGCTCTCCGGTGGCCGGACTCTCGCGCCGGTCGCTGTCAGGTAACGGTGCTCAGGCCCGCCACAGTTGATCACCGGCGCGCGACAGGATGATGTTCGGCACCACCGCGTTACGCGACAGCCGCGTGACCGCCAGGACCATCTCGGCGATGTCGCCGGTGGTGAGCATGGCCGATCGGTCCAGGACAGCACGCTTCCACGCGGTCATGTCGGTGTCGACATAGCCCGGGGACACCGCCGTCGCACTGACGCCGTTCGCGGATTCCTCCAGCGACACCGTCTCGCACAGCGAGATGAGCGCCGCTTTGGTGGCCCCGTAGGCGGCGAGTCCCGCTTCTCCGGCGACGCCGGTGATCGAAGCCAGCGCGACGATCTTCGCGCCGCGCTCCCGATCGGCGGCCGCGCTCTTGCGCAGCAGCGGCAACGCGGCCTGGATGAGCGTCAGCGGCGCGCGAAAATTCACGTCCAGCATGCGTTCGTACGCTTTCGCGGGCAGGTCTGCCACGGCGCCCGCCGTGCCGGTGCCCGCGCTCAGCACCAGCGCGTTCATGCCGCCGAACCGCTCCTCATGCGCCGTAACCAGGGCGCGCACCTGGTCGAGGTCGTTCATCTGCGTGACCACCGCCTGCACCTCGGCTCCCGTTTCCGCGCGCAGGCGGGCCGCGGTCTGCTCGAGTGTGTCGAGCGTGCGCGCGGCGAGGGTCAGGTGATAACCCTCGCCCGCCAGGCGGCGCGCCACCTCGGCGCCGATGCCGCGTGACCCTCCGGTGATCAGTGCGGTGCGGACGCTCATCCGAGGCGTTCGATGATCGTCGCGTTGGCCAGGCCGCCCGCCTCGCACATCGTCTGCAGGCCGTAGCGGCCGCCGGTCTGCTCCAGGT
Source organism: Nocardia sp. NPDC004260 (assembly GCF_053603155.1). Taxonomy (NCBI): domain Bacteria; kingdom Bacillati; phylum Actinomycetota; class Actinomycetes; order Mycobacteriales; family Nocardiaceae; genus Nocardia; species Nocardia sp. NPDC004260. Next base: position 9,239 of record NZ_JBSGEZ010000083.1, read on the forward strand.
GGTTGACCAGCGTCGCCAGGATGCGGGTGCCGGAGGCGCCCAGCGGGTGGCCGAGGGCGATCGCGCCGCCGCGGGGGTTCAGCTTGTCCGGATCGGCGTTCAACTCGTGCTGCCAGACCAGGGGCACGGGCGCGAACGCTTCGTTCACCTCGTAGGCGTCGATGTCATCGATGCTCAGCCCGGCGCGATTCAGCACCTTGCGGGTGGCCGGGATCACGGCCGTGAGCATGAGCAGAGGGTCGTCGCCCACCACGGCGAACGAGTGGAACCGGGCGCGCGGACGAAGGCCCAGTTTCGTGGCGGCCTCCTCGCTCATGATCAGTGCGGCGGAGGCGCCGTCGGTCAGCGGGGAGGAGTTGCCCGGCGTGATCGACCACTCGATCTCGGGGAAGCGCGCGGTGTACCGGTCGTCGACGAAGGCGGGCCGCAACTTCGCCAGACTCTCGCCGGTGGTGGCGGGCCGGATCGTCTCGTCGGCCGTCAGGGCGCCCGCCGCGACCAGTTCGTTGTCGAAGCCTCCCCGCGCCGCGGTGCCGGCGGCGAGCCGATGCGAACGAGCCGCGAACTCGTCGAGCGCGGCGCGATCGAACTTCCACCGGGCGGCGATCACCTCGGCCGCGATGCCCTGCTGGATGAGGCCGTCCGGGTAGCGGTGGGCGAGCGGACCGCGGTTGGCGTCCTTGCCCTGGCCGTTGGAGAACATCGGCGCCCGGCTCATGGATTCGACACCGCACGCGATCGCGACGTCGTAGGCGCCCGCGATGACACCCTGCGCCGCGAAGTGCGCGGCCTGCTGGCTGGACCCGCACTGCCGGTCCACCGTGGTGGCGGGCACCGATTCCGGGAATCCGGCGGCCAGCGCGGCGGTCCTGCTGATGTTGAACGCCTGCTCCCCGCTCTGCGTGACGCATCCGCCGACCACGTCGTCCACCACGGCGGGATCGAGGTCGTTGCGGGCGACGAGTTCGGCGAGCACACCCGCCAGCAGGGTGGCCGGATGTACGTCCGACAGGCCGCCGCCTGCTTTGCCCTTACCGGACGGTGTGCGGACGACATCGACGACGACGGCGGACCTCATGGCCATCTCCGATCAGTTAAGTTAACTGGCATTCGCAGCTAAGTTAACACAGATTCACCGTCGTGGGCCATGGGGTGCCCGGGGCCGGGCCGCGATCGACCGCAGGGAGTTCCCTTGCCTAGGCCTTGGCCTCGCCGGGCGGCCTGCCCGGATACAGGCGCTGAATCGTCAGCGCGGCAGCCAGCAGCCGGGAGTCGTGCGGGTCGGTGGGATCGACGCCGGTGAGTTCGGCGATGCGGCGCAGACGATAGCTGAAGGTGTTGGGGTGCACGTGGATCTCGGCGGCCGCGGCCTTGCGGTCCGAGCCGTGGCGCAGGTGCGCGTCGAGGGCTTCCATCAGGTGCGGGCTGTCCAGGATCGGGGCGATCCGCTCGGCCAGCCGGGAGCGGGCGGTGCCCGGCCTGGTGAGCTGGTACTCCAACAGCAGATCGTCGAGTTGGTAGACGCCCGCCGGGCGACCGAGCAGGCGCGCGAGTTCGGCGAGGTCGGTGGCTTCCTTCGCGGTGTGCGGAATGGCGTCCTTCGGCACGGACGGATACTCGGCGAGGAATACCGGAACCCCGAAGTTCTCGGCCAGCTCGGTGGCAAGCCCGGTGTGGCGCGCGTCGTCGAGTTCGGCGTCGGAACCGCTGGGCAGCAACGCGATTCCGCTCCAGCCGTCGAAGGTGGCCAGCGCCGTGGTGCCCGCGAGAGCGTCCAAAGCGCGGTGCAGCAGGCGGATGCGGCGGCGCCCGACGAGTGTGGCGACCTTGCTCGGCTGATCGTCGGGCCGGATGTGGATGGCGAGCACGGTGTAGTGCTCCGCGAGGGCGGTGTCCGCCCGCGCCGCCAGCTCCGCCGCGGGGAACCCGTTCAGCAGCGCCGAGCACAGCGCCCGGCGCGCCTCCCGCTCGGCGTTGTAGATGGACTGCTCGACCTCGGTGTAGGTCTCCACGACCGTGATGTTGATCTGCATGAGCAGGTCGAGCAGCCGGCTGCCGACCAGGACGAGGTCGTCGAGCTCCTCGCGGGAGGCCAGCGCGGCCGCCTCATGGAGCACCGACTGTGCGGAACCGTGAATGGCCTCGATCAGCACGGGCAGGGGGAACCGGTCCTCGGCGTGCCGCTCGGCCACCGGGGCGACGAACGTGGCGACTTCGGCCTTGGTGAAGCTGCGCTGTTCACCGATCGCCTGGAGCACTGCGCGGCCGCACGCGTAGATCGCCGGAAGCACCTCGGCGGTGAAATGCCCCTCGGGCAGGTCGGCGGCGGGCGAGGTGGTGCCGAGGCCGGCGGCGAGCATGCGCTCGGCGATCTGCGGCCAGCGGGTGAGCAACCGGGCGACGAGCGGAGCGTCTCCGGCCACCGGGGACAACGCGACGGACATGGGCCGATTGTTTCCGACCACAGGAAACCGCGGCAAGGTCGCGGGCCCAGTCGCGCGAATTTTGGCTTCGGGGCCAACATTCCGTACGGAATCTTCTCCTCGGCGTGCAGTGACACGACTCCGACGCGAGTCATACATTCGGAAAGCGGCTCGCATCTATGTCCCCGATCACATTCGAATCCGAATGTGGCGTAAGAAACATTTTGTAGCGGTGTTCGATTCACCGCCGGGCCGCCTGTGGTTCGGCGTGAATGGAAGTGAACTCGATGTTGGCAATGATGCACAACGCTCGACGGGCGATTCTCGGGGCCGCGGTGATCGCGGGCGTGACGATGGCCACGGCACTCGGCAACGGACCGGCGCACGCGCGGGAGGAGATCGAACCGACCCAGCAGGCCCTGGCCGATTACATCAGCGCAGGCCTGGCCCCCGCCCCGGACGGCAGGCAACCGCGCGCGATCGTGGACAGCGGCAGTTCGTCGGGATGGCCGACCAGCGTCGCTTCCGACGCGCTCGGTGAAGGCCCGGAGATGTCGGCGTATCTGGCGGCGTTCGCCTACGGCCTGACCCACCCGGACGCCGCCCCGCCCGGCGCCAACCGCTGGAACTGCGCCCCCACCGCCGAACACCCGCGACCGGTGGTGCTGCTGCACGGCACCTGGCTCAACGCATACGACACCTTCTCCTACTTGTCCCCGCGCCTGGCCCGCGCCGGTTTCTGCGTGTTCGCCTTCAATTTCGGGCGTTCCGGCATCTTGGAGGGCGGCGGTCTGGGCCCGATCCTGCCGGGGCGCTTCGGCGTGGGCCGGATGGAGGATTCGTCCGTGCAGTTGCGCGATTTCGTCGACCGGGTCCTGGCCGCGACCGGTGCGCAGGCCGTCGACATCGTCGGTCACTCGCAAGGCGGGACGGTCGCCGACCATTATCTGAAGTTCGAGGGCGGCCAGGGCAAAGTGGGCAAATTGGTGAGTCTGGGAGCGACACACCACGGCACGTCGCTGATGGGTATCGCCACGCTGGGCCGGATCATCAACAATCTGGGCGTCGACATTCTCGGGTTCTACGAGCCGCTGGTCGGACTCGCGAATATCCAGCAAGCGGTGGGCTCGCCGTTCTACGCCAGTCTGAACGCGCAGGGCGACACGGTGCCCGGAGTCGCCTACACGGCGGTCGGCTCGCGGCACGACGAGGTGACCAACCCTTATCAATGGACGTTCCTGCAAGCGGGGCCGGACGCGACGGTGGACAACGTCACGCTGCAAGACGGGTGCGAGCAGGACATGTCCGACCACCTGACGATGATGTATTCCCCGCGGGCGGCGTCGATCGTGCTGCACGCGCTCGACCCGGTCGCCCAGCCGTCGCTGGAATGCACTTTCAATCCGTGGATGGCCGGCGGCAACGGCAGCTGGTGAGCCGCTGTCACTGCATCGGCACGAGAATCCGCGAGCGTCTAATTGGTACCCGGGACAATTCTTTTCCGGGCACGACCTTGGTTGGGTGAAAACGGGCGATCCGGCGCGGGATGCCCGCGATCACGGCCCTGCCGTCGGAAAGGAAGAACCGGATGAGTGTGCAACTCGAATGGGATGGCGGTACGGTGCCGCCCGATCCGGCCCCGTTCGCGCAACGGCCGATACTGCCCGAAGACGATCCGTTCTACGTCGCACCGCCCGCGGTCGGGCGGTTGCGTCCCGGTGCGATCGTTCGCGCGCGGGCGGTGCGGATCGGCTTCTTCGCTCTTGTGTCCCAGCGCATCTCGGCCTGGCAGCTGCTCTACCGGACGTGTGATCTGAACGGGGTGCCCGAGGTGGCGGTGACCACCGTGCTGTTGCCGTGGGGCGCGGATCCGGCCGAGCCGCGCCCGCTGGTGTCGTTCCAGTGCGCGATCGACGCGGTGGCCTCGAAATGTCTTCCGTCCTATTCGCTTCGGCGCGGCGCACGGGCGGCGGGGTCGATTCCCCAGCTCGAGCTGCCGCTGATCGCCAGCGCCCTGGCGCGGGGCTGGGCGGTGTCGGTGCCGGATCACGGTGGAACCGCGGGCCGGTTCGGCGTGGCCAGGGAGCCGGGATATCGCGCGCTGGACGCGGTGCGCGCCGCGCACGCTTTCGTTCCGCTGGGTCTGGACCCGACGGCACCCGTGGCGCTGTGGGGTTATTCGGGCGGGGGATTGGCCACCGCCTGGGCCGCGGAGATGGCCGCCGAATACGCGCCCGAGCTGAATATCGTCGGCGCGGTCGCCGGGTCGCCGGTGGGGGATCCGGCCGCCGCGTTCGTCCGGCTCAACGGCACCCTCTTCGCGGGATTCGCGGCCGTCTTCACCGCCGGGCTGCGCCGCGGCTACCCGGATCTGGACCGCATGCTGCGCGCGCATCTGGACGCGCGATATCTCGGCTGGCTGGCCGAGACCGAGACCACCGCGACGTTCCCGCTGCTGTATCGCTTCGCCCGGCGCGACATCGACAAACACAGTGACGCGGGACTGGCCGCCATGCTCGAGCAGGACGGGCTGCGGCGGATCCTCGACGACATCCACCCCGGCGGCCGGGCGCCCGCGATGCCCATGCTCGTGCTGCAGGGCGTGCACGACGAGGTGATCGCGACCGCCGACGTGGACGGCCACGTGGCGCGCTACGTCGCGGCGGGCGTCCACGTGCGCTACTTGCGCGATCGGCTCAGCACCCATCTTCTGCTGCAATTCCTGGCGCTGCCGGTCATAGTCGACTGGCTCGCCGGTCGCTTCGCCGGTCGTGAGCTGCCCGCGGCCGGTACGCAGACGCGTTGGTCGCTCGCCTTCGCCGGTCCGGCGCTGCGCGGCCACCTGCGATTCGCGGCCCTGCTCGCGCGCATGTGGCTCGGACGGCCGATCCGCGCACCGCGCCCGCCCGCGCTGTCGCGTCCCCGCCCGCGCCGCCTGCCGGTCTTTTCCGCGGCGCTGCGCAATCCGATGTCCTGATCTTGCTCGGCCACCACCGAGACGTTGCTGAGCTGGCCTGATCGCACACCGTTACGCGCCGGGAACGAGATTCCGGTGTCACGTCACAAAGGTGTCCGTTTTGCTCTAGCGTGAGCACGGTTGGTGCCGAGAGGGGTCGTGGATGCGTAGCGGGATGCTGAGTGTGGCGCAATTGCGGGACCAGGTCGATACGGGTGAGATCGACACGGTGCTGGTCGCCATGACCGACATGCAGGGTCGACTGCAAGGGAAGCGCTGCGCGGCACGCTATTTCCTGGACGAGGTGGTCGAGCACGCCACCGAGGCCTGCGGCTACCTGCTCGCGGTCGACGTGGACATGACGACCGTCGACGGATACGCCCTCTCGTCCTGGGAGACCGGTTACGGAGACGTCGTGCTGCGGCCGGATCTGCGCACGCTGCGGACGGCCCCGTGGTGGCCGGGCACCGCGCTGGTGCTCTGCGACGTCGAGCAGGTGGCGCCGGAAGGGCGGGCGGTGGCGGCTTCACCGCGCCAGGTGCTGCGCAAACAGTTGGACCGGCTGAGCGAGCGCGGCCTGCGCGCGTTCGTCGGGACCGAACTCGAGTTCCTGGTGTTCGATGACAGCTACGAGGCGGCCTGGAACGCGGGGTACCGCGGGCTGACGCCGGCCAATCAGTACAACGTCGACTACTCGATGCTCGGCACCGGGCGGATCGAGCCGTTGTTGCGCCGTATCCGCAAGGAGATGGACGGCGCCGGAATGTATGTCGAGTCGGCCAAAGGCGAGTGCAACCCCGGGCAGCACGAGATCGCGTTCCGGTACGACGAAGCTCTGGTCACCTGCGACAACCACAGTATCTACAAGACCGGTGCGAAGGAGATCGCGGCGCAGGAAGGACGCAGCCTCACCTTCATGGCGAAATACAATGAGCGCGAAGGCAATTCCTGCCATATTCATTTGAGCCTGCGCGGCGATGCGGGCGAGCCGGTCTTCGCGGGGGACGGCGCGGACGGCATGTCGCCGTTGATGCGGCACTTCATCGCGGGCCAGCTGGACTGCTTGCGCGAGTTCACCTACCTGCTCGCGCCGAACATCAACTCCTACAAGCGATTCGTCGCGGGCAGCTTCGCGCCGACCGCGATCGCGTGGGGCCGGGACAACCGGACCTGCGCCATCCGCGTGGTCGGCGAGGACCATGGGCTGCGCTTCGAGAACCGGGTGCCCGGCGGTGACGTGAACCCGTACCTGGCCGTGGCCGCGCTGATCGCGGCCGGACTGCACGGCATCGACCGTGGCCTGCCGCTCGAGCCGGAATTCCACGGCAACGCCTATCACTCCGAGCGCCCCCGTGTGCCGCGCACACTGCGCGAAGCGGCCCAGCTGTTCGGCGACAGCACGGTGGCCCGCGCGGCCTTCGGTGATGATGTAGTGGAGCACTATCGCAACGCGGCGCGGGTAGAACTGGACGCCTACGACGCCGCGGTCACCGACTGGGAGCGTATCCGTGGTTTCGAACGACTCTGAGGTCGCGGGAGCCCGTCCCGTGATCGGCCTGCCCACCTATGTGGAGCAGGCCCGCTTCAACGCGTGGGATCTGCCGTGCGCGGTGCTGCCGCACGCCTACGTCGAGATGGTGGCCGCCGCGGGCGGCATCCCGGTGCTGCTGCCGCCCGCCGGCGTCGCGCGTCCCGAGCTGGTGCGGCGGCTCGACGGGTTGGTGCTGACCGGCGGCGCGGACGTCGATCCAGCGCGCTACGGCGGTCCTGCCTCCGGAATCCCCGGCTACACCAGGCCGGACCGGGACGAGTCGGAGTTCGGCCTGTTCGACCTGGCCAGAGCCGCGGGCATGCCGATTCTCGCGGTGTGCCGCGGGCTGCAGCTGGCGAACGTGGCGCTCGGCGGCACGCTGATCCCGCATCTGCCCGATGTGGTCGGGCACGAGGAGCACTCCGGCGTCGAGGGCGGGTTCACCGCGACGCGGGTGCTGACCATCGCGGGCAGCCGGGTCGCGCGGCTGGCCGGTCCGGAGGTGAAGGTGAACTGCCATCATCACCAGGCCGTCGATCGACTCGCCGAGGGCCTGACCGCCACCGCGTACGCCGCGGACGGCACGATCGAGGCCGTGGAGTCCACCGACGGGTCGTTCCTGGTCGGCGTGCAGTGGCATCCGGAGGCCGACGCCACCGACCGCAGGCTGGTGCGGGCGCTGGCCGAGGCGGCGGACACCTATCGAAGGGAGCGGGACTCGTGACTACAGCGCAGGTGCTCAACCCGGCGACCGAACAGGTGGTCACCACCGTCGAACTCGTCGGCGAAGCCGAGACCGATGCCGCCGTCGCGGCCGCGCAGCGTGCGTCGGCCGGGTGGCGCGAGGTGGCGCCCGGCGATCGGGCGAGATTGCTGCGCCGGTTCGCCGAGGCGGTCGACGCGGATGTGGAGCAGCTCGCCCGGCTCGAGGTCGCCAACGCGGGGCACACCATCGGCAACGCGCGTTGGGAGGCGGGCAACGTCCGCGACGTGCTGCACTACGCGGCGGGAATGCCGGAACGGTTGCTGGGCAGTCAGATTCCGGTCGCGGGCGGAGTCGACATCACCTTCCACGAGCCGCTCGGCGTGGTCGGCGTGATCGTGCCGTGGAATTTCCCGATGCCGATCGCGGCCTGGGGTTTCGCGCCCGCGCTCGCCGCGGGCAACACCGTGGTGCTCAAACCCGCCGAGCTGACGCCGCTGACCGCGCTGCGACTCGGTGAACTGGCGCTCGAGGCGGGCCTGCCCGAGGGTGTGTTCCAGGTGCTGCCCGGCAAGGGGTCGGTGGTGGGGGAGCGTTTCGTCACCCACCCGGCCGTCCGCAAGGTGGTGTTCACCGGTTCCACGGAGGTGGGCACGCGGATCATGGCGGGCTGCGCTCGGCAGGTGAAGCGGGTGACGCTGGAACTCGGCGGCAAGAGCGCGAACGTGGTGTTCGCCGACGCCGACCTGGAACAGGCGGCGGCGACCGCGCCCTACGGCGTCTTCGACAACGCCGGGCAGGACTGCTGCGCTCGCTCCCGGATCCTGGTGCAGCGCAGTGTGTTCGACCGTTTCCTTGAACTGCTGGAACCCGCCGTGCATGGGGTGCGCGTCGGCGACCCGTCCGACGAATCCACCGAGATGGGCCCGCTGATCTCGGCCGCGCACCGGGAGCGGGTGGCCGAGTTCGTGCAGCCCTCGACCAAGGTGGCGTTCACGGGAAGCGCGCCCGATGGTCCCGGATTCTGGTATCCGCCGACCGTGGTGCTACCCGGCGCGCCCACCGACCGGGTGCTCACCGACGAGGTGTTCGGGCCGGTGGTCGCGGTGGTCCCGTTCGAGGACGAGGCCGACGCGCTGCGCATCGCCAACGACACGAATTACGGCCTGTCCGGCTCGATCTGGACCCGCGACGTCGGCCGGGCGCTGCGCGTGGCCCGCGGTGTGGAGGCGGGCAACCTGTCGGTGAACTCGCATTCGTCCGTGCGGTACTGGACGCCGTTCGGCGGTTTCAAGCAGTCCGGGCTCGGGCGCGAACTCGGCCCGGACGCCGCGCTGGCCTTCACCGAGACCAAGAACGTCTTCCTCGCCACGTAGTGACACCCGCACATCCGACAGGAGATACGTTGCAGCGCTTACAGGATCGAGTCGCCGTCGTCACCGGCGGCGGGAGTGGTATCGGTCTGGCCACGGTCCGTCGCTTCACGGCGGAGGGGGCGAAGGTGGTGGTCGCGGACATCGACGCCGGGACCGGCGAGGCGGCCGCCAAGGAGGTCGGCGGCCGGTACGTGCACGTGGACGTCACCGACGAAGACCAGGTCAAGGCCCTGTTCCAGACCGCGGTCGACACCTACGGCGGGCTGGATATCGCGTTCAACAACGCGGGCATCTCACCGCCGGAGGACGATTCGATCCTGACCACCGGCATCGACGCGTGGCGGCGGGTTCAGGAGGTCAACCTGACCTCCGTGTACCTGTGCAGCAAGTACGCCATCGAGCACATGCTCGAGCGCGGCAAAGGATCGGTGATCAACACCGCCTCGTTCGTCGCGGTCATGGGTGCGGCGACCTCGCAGATCTCCTACACCGCCTCCAAGGGCGGCGTGCTGGCGATGAGCCGCGAACTCGGTGTGCAGTTCGCCCGCGACGGCATTCGGGTGAACGCCCTGTGCCCCGGGCCGGTGAACACCCCGCTACTCCAGGAACTGTTCGCCAAGGACCCGGAGCGCGCCGCCCGCCGCCTGGTGCACGTGCCGCTCGGCCGGTTCGCCGAACCGGAGGAGATCGCCGCTGCCGTGGCCTTCCTCGCCAGCGACGATTCCTCGTTCATCACCGCGTCCCAGTTCCTGGTGGACGGCGGCATCGCGGGCGCATACGTGACGCCGCTGTAAGGACCTACTTCGGCGCGCCCAATCGTGCGCCGCCGTCGACGCGCACCACGATTCCGGTCGTGAACGCGTTGTCCACCAGGAATTCGATCGCGTGGGCCACGTCGTCGGCGGTGCCGACTCGGCCCACCGGGGTGGCCGAGGCGATCGAGTCGAAGACCTCGGTGCGCGCGCCGTCGGGCAGGAAGCTCCACCATTCGGTGTCGATCACGCCGGGGGACACCGCGTTCACGCGCAAGGGCGCGAGCTCGACGGCCAGCACCGGAACCATCGCCTCCACACCGGCATTGACCGCCGCCAGCGCCGCGGTGGTGGGCATCGAGCCGCCCGCCGAGGCCGCCGACACCAGGGTGATCGACCCGCCCTCGTTCAGGTGCGGCAGCGCGGCTTGCATCGCGGCGGTGTGCGGGAGCAGTTTGCCTTCGACGTGGCGGCGCAGATGATCGAGTTCGAGCTCGCGGAACGGCGTCGTGCCCGACGGTCCGGTCACGGTCACCACCACATGGTCGATCGGCCCGATCTCCGCGAAGAATCGGGTCAGTTCCGCCTCGTCACGCGCGTCGACGGTACGGCCGGTGACGTTCTCGCCGAGATCGGCCAATGCGGCCTCGAGCCTGTCTTTGTCGCGCCCCGCGATGATCACCTCGTGCCCGTGGTCGGCGAGCCTGCGTGCCGCGGCCAGGCCGATGCCCGATGTACCGCCCACGATGACGACCCGGTTGCCCACAACATCCTCCTGATTTTCGAAGCTCTGTGTCTCGAAATATAAACGAGGCACGGTGTCTTGTAAAGTGTCGGCATGACCGGAACCCGTGGCCGCCCGCGCAGCGAGGAAACCAGGCACGCGATCCTGCGCGCCGCGCTGGAACTGTGTGAACGGGACGGCTACCAGGACCTGACCATCAAGGCGATCGCCGACGCCGCGGGCGCGGGCAGGCAGACGGTGTATCGCTGGTGGCCGGACAAGGCCGCGGTGCTCATGGAGGCGCTGGCCGGGCTCGTCGAGGAGAACCCGGCATTGCGGGTGCGCGCCGGGTCCGACGACGTGCTCGCCGAGGTCGAAGGCTTGCTCACCGCGACCTACGAGCTCACGCGCGAGCTGACCGGCCAGGCGCTGGTCGGACTGATGGCCGACGCGCAGCGCGATCCGGCGCTGTCGGAGCGGTTGCAGGACGCCGTGATCGGCCCGCGTCGTGAAGTGTTGCGCACGCTGCTGCGGCGAGGTGTGGACAGTGGTGAGTTCACCGGGGCGGTGCCGTTGGACCTCGTAGTCGATTTCGCTTTCGGGGTGATGTGGTACCGCCTGCTCGGGCGGCACGCTCCGGTCGACGGGGCGTTGGCGAGGGAAGTCACCGCGGGTATCGCCGCCATGCTCGGGCGGAAGTGAGCGCGAGCGCTGCCGCATCGCGGCTGTCGTGGACGAGGGTGACGGGTGCGGCCGGAGTGAACATGTGACCGGCATCACAATTGGTAGTGGAGCTGCAGGTCAGCGCAGATGTGTTCGCCCTCTTCCTGTTACGTGACTGTTTGCCCGGGGCGAATCCTGGGTATCGGTCTGTTTCGTGCCACACCTTCGGTTCTCGCGGCCGGAGGTGGAACGAACCGAGGTCCGTGACGGACTGGAGAGGACGTGCACGTGACCGATCGAACTTCCGAGAGTTTCCCGCTGCGACGTTCCGTCGCGGCCTCCGCCATGGGTAACGCGACCGAATGGTTCGACTACGGCGTCTACGCGGCCACCGCGACGTATCTGACCGATGCCTTCTTTCCCGGGGAACTGGGCACGCTCGGCACCATGCTCGGCTTCGCCATCTCGTTCGTACTCCGGCCGCTCGGTGGCATGGTGTGGGGCCCGCTCGGTGACCGCATCGGCCGTAAAGCCGTGCTGGCCACCACGATCCTGCTCATGGCCGCCGCCACCGGCGCCATCGGCGTGTTGCCCACCCACGCGTCCGTCGGCGTGCTGGCGCCCATTTTGCTGATCCTGCTCCGCGTGGTGCAGGGCTTCTCGACCGGCGGCGAATATGGCGGGGCGGCAACGTATCTCGCCGAGTGCGCGTCCGACCGCAAACGCGGATTCCTCGGCAGTTTCCTCGAGTTCGGCACACTCGCGGGCTTCGTCGGCGGCTCCGCGACGGTGCTGGCCTGCCAGCTGGCGCTCGGTTCGGACACCATGCACGACTGGGGCTGGCGCATCCCGTTCCTCATCGCCATCCCGCTCGGCCTGACCGGGTGGTACCTGCGGGCCAGGCTGGAGGAGAGCCCGGTGTTCACCGAGGTCGCCGAGCACAAGCGTCCGCCAGGCGGTCTGCGTGAGGTGGTGACCACCTACCGGCGCGAGACGCTGACGCTGGCCGGACTGGTGGTCGCGCTCAACGTGGTCAATTACACGCTGCTGACCTATCAGCCCACCTATCTGCAGAAAACGATCGGCTTGGGCGAATCGGCCACCACCGCGATGATGCTGCTCGGTCAGTTGGTGATGATGCTGGTGCTGCCGTTCTTCGGCCGGCTGTCCGACCACGTCGGCCGCCGCCCGATGTGGTTGTTCTCGCTGACCGGCCTCAGCGTGCTCGCGGTGCCGATGTACTGGCTGATGGGCCAGGGCACGGCATGGGCGATCTTCGGCTTCATCGTGCTCGGACTGTTGTACCTGCCGCAGTTGTCCACCATCAGCTCCACCTTCCCCGCGATCTTCCCGACCCATGTCCGGTACGCGGGCTTCGCGCTGGCCTACAACGTCTCCACCGCGATCTTCGGCGGCACCGCCCCGCTGATCAACGAGGCCGTCATCGAGGCAACCGGCTGGTCGCTGTTCCCCGCCGTCTACATGGTCGGCGCTTCCCTGATCGGCCTCGTCGCCTGGAACTACCTGCGCGAAACCGCCGGAACCTCGCTGCGCGGCACCGAACTCCCCGACGCGGGTGAGCCGACTCCGGACCCGAATCCTGACCTCCCCGCCCAGCCGGCGTTCTGAATCACGGCGTCGAAACATCCGGTGGGAGTGTGCGCGGTCGTATCGGCCACCCGAATGCCGAGCCGCCACGAGCCTGTGTGTCGATCAATGATGGAACATCGTCGATCTCATCAGCGGACACCGCCCACCCGGTCGGCGGCGCTATCGGGTCCATTCCCGAAGGCGACTGTCATCAGCTGTTCCGCCTCGGCGGAATCATCCGCGCCGAACAAGGTCGCCACTGCGACGGCACGGCGCAGGTCGGCTTCGGGAACTCCGTCCGGAGCGGTTTCCTGCCAGTCGCGAAACGGATCGATCGCTTCCGCGGAGCTCTGCGGACGGGGCGTCGGAGCCGGTTCGGTGCCTTCGGGCGTTTGATCTTCGAACATGCGATCCCCCAATGGATTTCGTGAGCGAAAGAGCGCCGATCCTGGTGCTCAGGCTAACAGCGGGGTCCGACAGGTTCGGGCTCGTCGTTGTATGGGATCGCGTCGTGGTCGGGCGTCGTGGATATGCACTCGGTCACGCCGAGGAGGGCGACTCGTCGTCCTCCGGCCAGTCGTCCTCGATGACCAGCGCCCCGTCGCGCAGCGCGGTCGCGTACTGGTCGGCGACCAGATCGGCCGGGTAGGTCGGCCAATAGGAGACCGCGCCGGTGGGCTTGTCGATGACGCAGACGGAGCCGCCGACGATCACCGGCGGACTGTCCGGGTCGGCGTGCGGCGGGCGGGGGAAGGTGGCGACGGCGACGAAGCAGGTGTCGAACTCCGCTAGCTGATAGGTGATGCCGCGATCGGCGTAATCGCCGTTGGTGAGGTGCCGGTCGGCGATCCGGTGTGCTTCGGTCGGGTCCACCGGTGTGGTCGCGTCGGTGGGGTAGGCGTGGATGTCCATGTGTCGATGGCAGCTGGGGTGGGGCCGCCTGCTCCTTCTGGGTCTCTGGATAGCACGGTGGCGGCTCGTCGCAAGCCGGTTCGCGGTCAGTCGAAACGGATGGTGGACAGCATCTTGCGGGCAAGGACCTCCGGATCGGAGTCGGTGGCCAGTGCTGAATTATGCAGTGCCCCTTCGTGCCAGAGCGAAGCGAAGCCGTGCACCAGCGACCACGCGGCGAGTCGGGTCGACAATTGACGGTCCTGACTGTGGCTCGGCTGGAGGTTCGACACGCCGGAGCGCAGCGCCGACCCGGATCGTTCTCGCGCGGCGCGCAAGGTCTCGTTCTCCGCGTGAAGAAGGCTGTGCCGGAACATCACGTCGAAGTGTCCCGGATGCTCGCGCGCGAAGCGAATGTAGGCCATCGCGACCTCACGGAAGTCCGAACCGGCCTGCGTGAGCTGTTCGGCCAGCAGTTCGAATCCCTCGGTGGCCAACGCGGTGAGCAGTCCTGCCCGATCACCGAAGTGGTGGGCGGGCGCGGCGTGCGAGACGCCCGCGTGCCGGGCCAGGTTGCGCAGGGAGAGCGCGTCGACGCCGTCGGCGGCGATCCGCTCGGCGGCGGCGGTGAGCAGCGCCGCGCGGAGATCTCCGTGGTGATAACCGTCCTTCGCCATACCTCGATGGTGACCCATCATCTAGACATTGACAAGTTCATGGCCGCGGTCGTATCTTTCCACTGTCAAGATTTGCTCTTCGATCCACAGGAGATCCGATGGCACCGCTGGTCGTCCTCGTCGCCGTCACCGCACTCGCCCGGCTCGTCGGCTGGCTCACCGGCAATGGCTGGCTCGATTCGTGGGCGCACGCGACCGCGCTCGGGCTGGCCGCGATGCTGGCGCTCACGTCGAGCGCGCACTTCCTCCAGCCGCGCCGCGACGCTCTGGTCGCCATGGTGCCGCCCCGGCTGCCGAACGCCCCGGCGCTGGTGACGTTGACCGGTGTGCTGGAACTGGCGGGCGCGGTCGGCGTCCTCATTCCCGCGACCGCCGACCTGGCCGCGGCCTGCCTGATCGCGCTGCTGGTGGCGTTGTTCCCGGCGAACGTCCGCGCCGCCCGCGCCGAATTGGGCATCAAGACCATGCCTCTGCCCCTGCGGGCGCTGGTCCAGGGCGTGTTCATCGCGGCCTGCGTGGTCATCATCATAGGCTGAGAACGGCGAAAGGCCCGCTCACGCATCGCAATTCGATGGGTGAGCGGGCCTTTGCCGGGTCGGCGTTCAGCTGCCGCGCAATGCCTTGGCTATGGTGCGGCGCATGAACGGCCGCGCCATGTCCTCGGGCAGGTTCGCCCAGGCCAGGAAGAACCGCGTGAGCGGGTCGAGCGCGATGTGGTGGCGGCCGCGTTCCAGGCCGCGCACCGCGGCCTCGGCGACGCGCTCGGCAGGCATCGGCTCGATCGACCCGGTGATCGCCTTGGTCTCGACCGGCTTACGGGTGTTCTCCATGGCCAGCCCCGGTGTGTCGGTGTCGGCCGGATAGATCACCGTGACGTCCACGCCTTTCGGCTCCACTTCGTAGCGCAGGCACAACGCCAGCTGCCGGATGCTCGCCTTCGTCGGTCCGTAGGCGGTATACCCGGTGATGCCGAGAAACGCCGACGTGGAGCTGACCAACAGGATCTTTCCCCTGGACCGCTCCACCATGCCGGGCAGCACCCGCCGCACCGCGTGCACCGCACCGAGATAGTTCGCCGACATCTGCATCTCGAACTCGTCGAGCTGCACTTCGAGGAACCGCCCGGGCAGCGCGAGACCGGCGCAGCAGGCGATGACCTCGCACGGTCCGTTGCGCTGCTCCAGTTCCGTGATGGCCGAGGCGAGTTGGTCCGCGCTCGTGACATCCGCGGCGGCCCAGTCCGCGCCCAGTCGTTTCGCGGTGTCGCGCAGCGGAAGCTTCCGCCGCGCGATGAGCGAGACCTGCGCCCCACGCCCCGCGAAGGCCTCCGCCACCGCGGCGCCGATCCCTTCCGATCCGCCGGTGACGATGACGTGCTTGCCGACCCAGTCCTTGACCCGTGCCATCGCGGCGACTCAGGCTCGACTGGCGGTGACGATGTCGGCGATCCGGTCCCGCCACAGCAGATAGGTGGCGGAGCTGCCGTCGTCGGGCAGATCATCGAGCGAACTCTCGATCAGCGCGTCGGTCTTCGCCACGGTGGTCCCGCAGAAGACCTGCGCCGCCGCTTCGCTGTGCTCGTTGACGCTGTTGGTCTGCTGCCGGATGCGGGCGACCATGGCCGAGCCCAGCGACAGCTGCGGCCGGAACTCACCGGCCACGTCCCAGAGTTCCTCCATCGCAGCCGATTCCACGCCGCCCGCGAAGGTGACGGCGATGCCGACGCCGCTCCACAGATCGGCGTGCCGTTTCGGCTCGAACTCGCCGATCAGCCGCACGACACCGGCCGGGCTGCCGCCGCCGATGAACCACAGCGCGCGGCCCATGCCCTGGTCCGCGATGCGCTTCAGGTTGTCGCGGTCGCCGAGCCAGCCGGGGTAGCGGGTCTCGACGTGCTTGTCCCGCACGTAGCGCTGCATCTGGAAGAACGCCTTGTAGAAGCCGTAGCCGTCGATGGCGAGCCAGCGGAACAGCGGGTGCTGCGGGAACAGCTTCTTCCACCGGAACTTCGGGATCTTCGCCATGGCGAGGCCGACGCCGACGTACATGGTCAGCGCGTATTCGCTGGCCGGGCCGTCGATCAGGTCGGCGGCGCGCCGGCCGGGCGAGAGCGAGTCGACAGCGGTGAGACCGACCGCCGCGCCCTCGTAGGCGAACCCGCGGTACTTCGGCGGCACCCGCAACAGGGTGGCGATCAGTTCGTCGTTGTCGGAGCTGCGGACCGCGGAGTCGATGCCGCCGACCAAATGCATCGTCACCTGCTCGAGTTCGAGCGCGGTGTGCTGGTCGGGCTGCTCGAACCCGCTGAGCACCTGGCGGACACTGGCCGGACTGGGGACGAACAGGGCCGCGCGCAGCGGACCCAACGGCGAGGGCATGGGGTTCTCCAATCGTCGGAGGAGTGGGGGATCGTCACAGGATCAAGCGACGGAAGCCGCCGTCGAAGAAGGTCAGCGCTTCCGTGGCGGCCAGTTCGGCGTCGCGTTCGGCGTGTACGACCTCGCCGACGACGATGCTGTGGTCGCCGCTGTCGAATACGGCGTCGAGCTTGCACTCCAAGCCCGCGGCCGCGTTCGCCAGCATCGGCGCCGCGGTGTGCGGTCCGGGGAACCACTCGACCTGATCGAATTGCGCGCTGCCGTCGGGGCGCGCCGAGTCGGCGAAATACCGGGCCACCGGCTCCTGGTCCGCCGAAAGCACCGAAACGGCGAACGCGCCCGCCTCCTGGATCGCCCGGTGCAGGCGGGCCGTATGGGCGACGCACACCAGGATCAGCGGGGGATCCAGCGAGACGGACGTGAACGCGTTAGCGGTCATGCCGTGCGGCCGTGGCCACCCGGTGGTGACCACGGTGACACCGGTGGTGAACGCGCCGAGCACGCGGCGCAGCTCGGCGCGGTCGGTCATGAGCGGGCGGCCTCCTTCTCCGGTTCGGGTTCACCCGCGATGTCGGCCTCCAGGTCGTCGGCCACCACGGGCTGCTCCGCCGCTTCCGGCGCGGCGCCCCGTTGCCGCCACCATTCGGCGATGCCACGCACCCACCAGTAGACGCCGCGCGCGCCGCAGACGATGACCAGGGCGATGAACAACCCGTAGGAGATGTGCAGCGCGGTGACCACGCCGTACATGATGCCGACCGAGGCGCCGAAGATGATCTGCTGCTTCTTGCCCGACGGGGTGGTGCCCGGGTCGGTGACCATGTAGTTGGTGAACAGGACGAACGCCAGACCGGTCATCATGCTCAGGCCGGCCAGGATCGAGATGTTCGGTTCGATGAGCCCGCGCACGATGGCCTGCAGCGCGAACGCGCCCACCCACGCCATGATCAGCGGCATCTTCAGCGTCAGCTTGGCGTTGAGCATGGTGCCGGTCGTGAGCAGGCCGAGCACGATGAGCGCGTCCGCCGGTCCGGTGATGTATTCGGTGAAGTGGTACGGCGGTGCGACCGCGATCATCGGGAACACCAGGAAGCACACCACGACACCGAAGTTCGACGGGTTCATGAAGTGGCGCATCTTGCCGTTGATCTTGGCGCGCAGCACCCACTTCGTGCCGACCGCAACCACGATGCCGAAGATCACCGGCCACAGCTTGTCGTGCGCGAAGGTCAGGAAGTTGAACGCCAAGCCGGTGATGTGCGCGGGCAACAGGAACTCGAACAACCCGCGCGGCCCGCGGCCGCGGAAGGCGGGCGCACGCTTGTACGCCCAGGCCGCCAGGACCTCCAGCCCGATTTCGGTGGTGTAGGCGGTCGCCAGTGCGATGAACGGCCACAGGAACGGCTGCTCGAAACCGAGCAGCGGGAACCCGATCAGGTTGAAGATCGTGATCGAGATGGCGAAGTTGCGCAGCGCCAGATAGCGCGGATCCTTCGTCGCCGCGGGCTTTTCCATCCATTCCTTGGCGAATTCGGTGCCCGAGCGCTGCATCGACGAGATGCGTTCGGCGGTGGTAGTCGGTGCGGCCGTGCCGTTGCTTTCGGGAGCGGCGCCGTTGCCGTTGGCCGCGCCGTTGCCGTTGGCCGCCGATGTTTCGTGATGACCGTTCGAGGTGGCTTTCGCCTCGCCCGGATCCTTGTTGTCGTTGTCGCTGATAGCACTACCTTCGTTCATGGCTGGGACCTCCGGGGAACGCTTTTGTTGCTTGTCCTGCGAGGACTGAAATGAGACGGCGTCCCCG
>NZ_JBSGEZ010000084.1:0-26889 GCF_053603155.1 Nocardia sp. NPDC004260
ACGGCTCCCGTTCGGCGGCGGAGCCCCCGTGCTCGGACAGCGGGGCAGCGGTCCCGGCGCTGGTCGGCGGTCCCGCTGCCCCGACCGCGCCGGTGGCCGCCGAGGTGGCGATCTGCACCCCGGCATTGATCAATGACCCCAGCACCTGGGTGTTGAGAACCTGTCCGAGGAAGCTCGTGATCGACGACATCACGATCTGTCCCAGTTTCAGCACACCCACCAGTGGATCGGTCTGTGCGCTGGCGTTGCGAGGGTCGGCGGCCTCTTCCAGGCGCTTGGAGATGGAGGCGTTGCCGTCGAAGTACACATCGGCCAGTCGCTTGCCCTTGATGTCCTTGTCGGCGAACGCCGCTGTGCCGCTGGCAACGGTGTTCGCCGTTGCCGCCGCGAGCGTGGCGGCCACCCCGAACGGGTCGCGCGTGAAATCCAGCGAGGACTGCCCGGCAATCGCCAGCCCTGCTCGCGCCAGAGAAATCGACTTCGGCGCCGAGCACGCCAGATCTCCCCCCGCACACCATTGAGCTACCCGGCCATCGAGCGTGCCGAAGCTGGCAGCGATGTCGCGCTCCGGCCCGATCCCCTGACCTGCCGGCGCGGTGTACATGTCGGGGAACTTCGTCGCGCTCGGCTGTCTGTGCTGGTCGATGCCCGGCCACGTAGCCGGACCGACCTGACCGGGACGGCCCGGGAACAACGGTGCGTCGGCCGCACGGGTCGGGTCACCGAAGGTCACCACCAACGCCACACTGTCAGCGTTCACCTGCCCGGCTTTGCCCGCCGCGACCTGTTGCGCCCACATCGACACCGCCTGACCGCCCTGCCCGTACCCAAGAGCGATCAATTTGGTGCTCGGGCACTGGTAGACCACCCGGGCAGCTACCTGCGCCGTGCGCTGATAGGCGTCCAGCACCGAGGACTTGTAGGCGGCCGACAATCCCTGAGTGCCGCCATCGGCCGGATAGGGAATGTAAGTGCGTTCGACCGAGTAGCCCTCGCTCTGCGCTGCATTCAGCACCGGCACAACCACCCCCGCCAGCTCGCCGGTATCCATCTCAGTGGGAGCGTCGATCGCCGATCGTCCGCTGCCCTCCACCGCCAGTACATGGATGTCCGGGCAAGCCTGC
Organism: Nocardia sp. NPDC004260; assembly: GCF_053603155.1. Lineage (NCBI taxonomy): Bacteria > Bacillati > Actinomycetota > Actinomycetes > Mycobacteriales > Nocardiaceae > Nocardia > Nocardia sp. NPDC004260. The sequence continues at coordinate 1,125 of NZ_JBSGEZ010000084.1, forward strand.
GCTCGATCCTCGGCACCGGCGGCCGCCACCGACAGCGTCGACGTCAGCAGCCCCGCCGTCAGCACCCCGGCGACCGCGCGCAGCCGCGCCGCAGCGGTCACCGCGGCACCTCGGGAGAGCCGATCAATGCAGCCAGACGCGACTCCCGCCAGTTCTTGAACCCTGGGGCCCGGCACCACTCCACCGCCGGGTTGTCGTCCACGACCACCTCGACGCTGACCGACACCTCGGCCGCAATCCCGGCGGTGGTCAACACGGTGGCATCGACGCGGTCATCGGAGACCCGCAGCCCCAGGCGCACGGTGTCGAGCCCGGCTTCGCGCCGCGCCTGCCCGGCCAGATACACCGCCTTCTCTGCGGCCGAGGTCGAAGCACTGGCGGGATCACCACCCCGATACAAGCGGTCGTCGGGATGAAACCTGCTGTACCACAACGCTTCACCCTCGACATCGCACACCGCGAATCGCTCGTAGTCGTCATCGCCCGCCGCCCACAGCACGATCTGCGGGGCATCGGCGGCCGTGGCCGCCAGCTGCTCGGCGCGCTGCTCGGTCGTGGCCTCGCGAAGCTGCTCGTAGTCGATGCCGAGCTGGTGCCGCAGTTGGGCTTTGAATTTCGGGAACAGGGTCCGGCTGGTGAGGTCGTGGGCTTTGGCCCACCGGTAGATGTCGCCGTGGCTGCTCATGCGCGCCAGCTCGTCGGCGTGCTCGGCCACCGCGTTGGTGACGAGATCCCATTCTTCGGACATCGGTTGTGCTCCTTGCTCGGTCAGGCTTTGTCATCGATGCGGACGATGGTGTAGACGCCGTGGTCCTCGGTGACGGTGATCTTCAGCAGCCACAGCACCGGCTCCTGCCCGGGGCCGGGCAGGTAGCGCACGGCGGTCTCGAACGCTCCCCCGCCGGTGTCGGTGATCGACACGCACCACGGCGCGCCAACCGGAACCGCCGCGATGCCCTGGGCCAGCTGCGGCTCGGCCGGTAGGCCGGGCCCGCGGTCAGTGACATCCAACGCCACACGCGCGTCACGGGCGACGAAGAAGGCATGCTCGTAGGCCGCGATGACTCCCGGCCCCGACGCGCGGTCTCCGGCGGAGTTCGTGATGATCGTCGCGCCGACCATGCCAGGCGAGCAGAACGGCGGGGCCCCTGCCGGTGTCCTCGACGACGCGGCCGCCGCGACGGTGGTGAGGACCGCATACGGGCGGGCGCGCTCGCCGCGCGGCTGCCCACCCATGCTCGTGATCACCAGCGTCGCGATCACCGCGCCAACTGCTGCCAACAGCACGGCCCCGACCACGAGACCTCGCCGACGGCCGGAGTTCTCCGTTGCGGCAGGACCGCTGTGAGTGCCGCGGATTTGCTGAGCGCGCCCACCGCGTCGCCGGGCTACGGCAGGCTCGGCAGCCGCGCGGCTGATGGCCGGATCCTCCAGCCAGCGCCGCCACAGCTCATCCGCAGCACTCATCAGCTCTTCTCACCCGGCCGGCGCTGCTTCCGGCGCAGGCTCAGGCGCTGCAGCTTGCTCATCGAGCTTGCCGCCCAGCGCGCCACCGGCACCGCCACCCACCAGGGCACCGAGCAACAGCCCGGCCACAGAAGCAGGCAGGCCAACGACCACGACGCCGATCATGCAGCCCACGATTCCGCCGATCGTGGCACCCAACGGCGCGCCCACTCCCCCGGCCAGGGTGCCCAGCGCCGCGCCGCCCAGACCGCCGACAGCCAACCCGGCGAGGCATCCGCCGAGCGCGGGCAGCGGTGTGGCCAGCACACCCCCGGTGTAGGCACCGACGAATCCGGCGGCTATCGCCGCAGCGGCCGCATGGTCAGACGCCTCGTGTGGATAGCCGGCCAGATCGAACGCGTACGCAGTCCACCACTCGGCGGAATCAGCGGCGGCCTGCGCGTCGTGCACCAGGTTGTCCGGGATGAAGTCCGGGGCAACGACGGTGGCGGTGCCGAAGCGAATCAGCCGCGGATTGACCACCGGCTCCAATTCCGCCGGTTCGGATGGCGCTTCCTGCGGCGCTGGCTCCTCCGGACCGGGCTCGGGCGCCGGGGCGGGCTGAGGCTTCGGCGGTGCAACCGGGACCGGATGCTCCTGCAGTTGTGGGCGCGGCCGCGGCGGTGGCGCAAGTGGCAGATCCTGCACCGGAATCGTCTGCGGAACCTGCGGAGCGGCCTGCGGTGACGGCGTCGCGCGCGGAGCCTGTGGTGACGGCGACGCGGGTTCGGCCGACGCGGTGCCCGCGACGACCACGCAGACACCGGTCATCACCGCCACCGCGGCCAGCGCCAGTCTGTGTCTGATCATGAATCCTCTTCTCATCACTCGGTGCGGGAGTCGTGTCATCGGGTTCGGAAGGCCAGAAAGCGTGCGGCCGCGCCCTCGTGCAGCACCCAGAACGTGCCGGTGTGCATCCGGCGCACATACTGCGGCGGAATCGCGAAGGTCTGTTGCGCGCGAGCGGAATTCAACGAGAAACCGTGCGGGTCCCCCGCCGCCTCGAGCTGCCAGCGCGAACCCGCGGCCTCGGTCACCGTGTCCGGCAGCGCGGAGCGGCCCAGGAAGATCGCCACACCAGCACCGAGCAGCCTTCGTTGCAACTGTCCATTGAGCGAGAAGCCCTCGATGGACTGACCGGCCAGCAGCAACCCCACATTGGCCGCCCGCGCGGTTTCCAGGATCTTGGCTGCCTCTTCGGCGGCGTCGGTGTCGTCCTCCACCATCTGCGGGAACTCATCGACCACCACCAGCAGCGGCTGCGCGGTCGCCGGATCGGTCGCCGAGCGCGCCCGCGCCACCAGATGGTCACGCAGGTCCCGCAACATCAGGTTGGCCAGCATCCGCTCCGACGGCAGCACCGGCGACAACGACACGATCGTCGCAGACCCCGGTGGCAACTTCGAAAACGACCACCCCGCACCGGTCTTCGGCAGATACTCCCGCAGTGGTGCGAACATTGCATCGACCTTTTGCAGTACGTCCTGGCACTGGGACATGCCATGGCGATCCTCGGCGTTGATCGGGCCCGCGAGTTTGGCGCCCAGGTGCTTGACCGGATCGCTCAGCCGCTCGATCAGCTCGTCCAGCGACCGCACCAGCGGTCGGGTGCCGCGTCCGTCGATCACGATGTCCAGCACCCGGTGCATGCGCTGGGTGTAATAGTCGGTGCTGGTGGTCTTGGGACTGATGAACATCAACCGCTCCAGCAACTGGTCGCGGGTGCAGTCGAAGAAGTCCCAGCCGCCGCGCTCGACCCGCACATCCGTGCACCCGCCCAGGTAATCCCGTTGAGCCCGCGCGTCTTCGCCGAACCGCCGAGCGTCAGCCGCCTGGCCTTTGAGGTCGATCAGCACGCATGTCATGCCCACCCGGTTGGCCACCGCGTGAAACGCCGCGATCAACTCGGTCTTCCCCGTCCCGGAACCGGCGATGATCAGCGCCCGCATCTGCCCTGCCACCTGCGGCACCAGCAGCAATTCGCAGTCCGGCGCGGTGAAATGCGCGCTGCGTTCGAAGTCGGTGAGCCGATCCTCCGGCATCAACACCCCGATGCCGTAGCGAATCGAGTCCCCCACCGCGACCGGCACCGGCGCGGTGAGCTGTAGTCCGGGATCGACCACGCGCAGCTCGACAGTGTGCTCGTGCAGGCTGACGCCCACCGACCGCGCCGTCAGCTCGTCATCGGCCCGGCGCACCGCGTCGGCGACCTGCGCGGTCGCCAACACATCGTCGGTGCGTCCCTCGAGGACCTGCTGGCGCAACATTCGCCGCGCCCACACGAACACTCCAGGAGCCGCGCTCAACCCAGCGATCAGTGACAGCACCGCGGGCGCAGCCAGGGAATCGAATCTGCCCTCGCGCACGAGCACCAACGCCCATGCCACCGACCCGAACACCGCCGCTACACCAGCCAACGCGCTCCACGGCATCCACCAACGCTCGGGAGTGAGAAACAGCCACCACCGGCGATGGCGCGCAGCGGCATAGCCACGTAGCCCCGCCTGCCACGCCAGGCCGACCACCGCCAGCCCTGGAATCGTGACGGCTGTGACCGCCGCCGCGACCATCAACGCAACGATCTCCCCGTACTGCTGATTACCCGCCGCAGGACTTTGTCGAGGCACTTCATCCTCCTTCCACTGCCGCACAAGAACTTCCGCAGCGCGTGCCGACTTCCGGTCTGCACGGCCATCCGGGATCAATCGCATCCAGACCGCCGCCGGCGGACGCGCACGGCGGCTGGCCGCTGCCAGGCTGGCCAGCCGACAGCACGCACACCGCGATCGCCGCGACCGTGATCAATGCCGAAACGCTCGCGATCAGCTGCGGAATCGCACGCCTCACAGGTCTGGCCATCACCGATCCTTGGGGACCGGCGACACGGAAGGTCGCTGACCGCGGTCTGTGTCTGCGATACCGGTAGACGATGCGCCGCGTCGATGACGTCGACGCAGCTGTTCTCGTGCCCACGAAACGAGGCCGTCACCGCATGCCGCGCTCGCCGCGGACACGTCCGGATACAGCACGCCGTGCGCAAGCACCGGAACATATATCGCTGCCCCGACCTCGATCCCGGCAGCAGTCAACTGCTGGTGCAGCGCACCCGCCGCCACCGTCGCTCGCGCCGCGACCGCGGGATGCCCAACCACGATCAGCACGGCGGACTCCGCGTCGCGTGCCGCCGCCACGACTGCGGCGGCATCAATACGCTCGACACTCCAGTGCTCAGCGGACACGATGGCGTCGCCTCCCAACAGCACCGTTACCAAGCCGTCGCCAGCTGCTGCGAGCCTTCGCGCCGCCGCCAGCACCTGCGGCAGCGAAGCGGGTTCCGCCATCACCCGCGCCGCTCTACCAATGGCGGGTGAGCTATTCGCGCCGGATATTGCAGGGCGGGCACCACCGCGCTGCATGCAGGCGTTGTCCGGTCAACGGAGCGCCGCCACGATCCGCTCCACGGTGAGTAGCAGCGACCAGCGAAGTGAGTTACCTCCGCAGGCATCCCCTGCGTGCCTGTAGACGCCGAGTGAACCTGTGACACGGGCACCTCCGCAACGTGGAACGGGAGGCATGCGACACTCCCCCTGGGTTTGCTGTCAGGGCCGAAGACTGCGGATGTTCCTCAATCTCCACGCCAACCTGCCCACCACTGTAGGCGAATCCAAAGCGAATTTCGAGGGTGGTATCCCCGCGTGGATGACGCGGCTACTGGCGCTTATCGGGACTTGGCGTGTCCGGAACCCCGTCCTGATCTGGTTTCTCTTCGTCGCGGGGCATATCTTTGGTTGCCATCTGGGTATGATCCTCCCCATGGCGGAAGCGAATTCTGAGCGATTCGGTCAGATTGTGAAGAATCGACGTTTGAAACTCGGGCTAACCCAAGACCAGGTCCATGAGCTCGGCGGCCCATCGGACAGACGCCAGACCTTCATCGAGACCAACACGGGCCCACGTCCCAGTATCACCACGCTGGCGAAGCTGGATAGACCGCTCCGATGGGAACCGGGTAGCGCCGTGAGGACTTGGAACGGCGGTGACCCGCGGGAGGCCGCCTACGAATCGCTCGATGTTGAGCTTTTGAAAGATCTGGAGGGCGCGCTGGACCGGCACGAGGTCTACAGGCTTGCAGCCCGCAGACTGCGCCTCGGGCCTGAGGGGTCGCAGATCGATGCCGGCGCGGTCAACCTCCTACTGCACCTTCTCACCGATTTGCTGAACTCGCTCACCGATGTACTGAACTCGCCACCGACTCAGAGCGAGGGGCGAAGCCGGGCGAAACCGACGAGTTGAGCTATCGGCCGCCCAGACCTGCCAAGCGTTTTACATCGGTGGACGCGAACAACGATCGAGCCGGTTTCCAATATCGCGTCAGTAGGTCCAGCTCCGGGACGCTGTAGTGACCGAGCATCGGTTCTCCAGCCATGCGCACACCGCCGATCGCACGCAGCCGCCAAGACGCGGCGGCCAGTTCCACAACGCAGCGAAACGCCTCTTGGTCGTCTTCGTCCGGCAATTTTGCCTCGATTGTTCGGTCGATGCTTTCGGGCAGCGGCGCCGCGTATCTGCCGACTATTGCTGCGGCGTCCAAAATTTCGACTCGCCGTCGGTGCAGGAGTTCGGCGCGCGGCGCCCCCCGTCGATCGGTGCGACTGAGGGTCAGCACAACCCCAGGCACTGCGCCGGTCAGGTCGCGCCACACCGGATCCAGACGCCGCAGCTCCCGGGAATCGGCGTCTACATGGAGTAACTGCGCCACCGCTCGGACCACAGACGGGACCAAGCCCGCGCAGCCGAGCGCTACCCACAGCAGCATGGGCTCACCCGACGCAACCAGACGTGCACAGTCACTGAGGGCGTTGTCGTAGCCTGCCCAGCTCGTGACAGCGCCAGCCGCCGTCACCATCGTGGCGATCGTGTCGGCGCACATCAGCAAGAACACGATTATGACCGCGACCGCTTCTCGCTGCGTCGGCGATCGTTTACGCAGGGTTCTGACCGGCTGGACAGCGCACAGGCAGAACGACACCAGCAACACCGCACAACCGACGAAGTATGCACCGTAGCGCCACCGTTCAGCATCCAGAATAGAAGTGCCGGTCGAACGTGCGGGTTGGCTCAGGACGAGCAGACCGATGCCAACCAGACAGCACAGCCCTACTGCCAGTCTGAGCGACCGCCTGCCTTTTGCCGCCCCGCGACCCCACAGCGACAAGAGTCCGACGACCAGCGCGATCACAATCAGCAACAGGAAGTGCCACATGTCGAACAACGTGGCGAGGCCACCAGGGACAATGCCATCGACCCAGGCGGCGACCGCCGGCTCACGTAACAGCATGCTTGCCGTCGCGCACAACACAATCCAGTTGATCAGCCGCTGCACAGCAGTCGAGCGGACCAGCACCACGCGCACCACCGCGACGACCACTATGAACGTCAGCGCCGCGATGGTGAGCCAGGCCGGAAATCTATCGTGCTCCCACATCTCAGAATGCCTGCAGCTCCGCACCTTTCCGCCGGAGGCCATCCCCGCCGACCCGGGTTACGAGCATGGTCGCCAACAGTTCAGCTTCGTACTCGTCGCGGTCACTGTAGCTACTTGCACCACGAGCCTTCCTGACTGTCGACGCGTCGGCATCCGAGCAACCGTCGAAATCCACACCGGCCAGCAGCGCCGCCAGCTCGGCCGGCGTGCTGTCTCTGCCGTGACCGAGCAACATGTGGGCGCCTTCATGCGCCGCCACATGCCGCGCCATCGTCGGCACCTGCCAGGGGCGATACAGAACGACATCGTCCACCGAGCGGGCCAGCCACAATCCGCACAACTCGACCGGGAAATACTCCGGCAACGGTAGATGAACGATCTCACGCCCGCGGACCTGCTCCAGGCGAGCAAAGAACTGCTCCACCGTCCAATCCGTCGGCAGTTCGAGATCATCGACGATCGACTCGAATCGCGAACGCCTCGACCGTCCTCGCCACAACTGAACAGGCAACTTAGCCTCCCCTTCTAGTCACGTCCCACTCCCGATCGTGGCTGCACGACATTCCCCGATGCATCCACTGGTCGGTCGATCTGCACGTATTTCATTCGGAATGGGTACGCACTGCTTCGGCGCCGTTCGCGTACGGGCGCGAACAACGAGGCCGACAATCTGCCGGTGGGCCTCCTGGTTCATGCAGGTAGTCGGCAACGTCGCGGTCTCTCAATTGTCGTCGGCGCCGTGCGCGACCAACGGCGCGCTGGTGCGGATCTCTTCGTAAGTGCCAGGCACTGTCAGCTCTGACTTGAGCATGGCGTGTAGCGCGGTCTCTTCATCAGCATGGCAGCGAAGGCCGATGTAGCCGTCAGGGCGGACCACGCACAACGTGTCTGCGCCGGAACTGCCATAAATGTCGAAGACATCGTCGCTGTCGGCGATGACGGCGCAAGGGGGCGCGGCCGCGGCGACCTCCGATGAGGTGATAACCACGACCTTAACGCGTTCGCCGTAGTGTCGAACGCTCTGTGCAACAGACGTCGCCAGCGTGGATCGCTGCCGCTGCAATATCAGCAGCGTGTAGCCAGGGTGGCGCAACTGGTCGTGCAACCGCAGCGTCGGTGTAATGGCCACATCAGGAGCGCGATCCCCCGCTCTCAGGCCTCCCAGCGGAGCGAGGACGGGCGGCACGGCGATGTCATCTCGGTAGTTATACGACACACCTGAAATCTGTGCGGCCGCTTTGTGCTTGAAGCCGGGCGCTCGTACGATCGCGCGCCGGGCGGCGATGGAATCGCCGTGGGCCATCATGAAGCTGTGCAGCATGTGGGTGCCATCGATCACCTGTTTGGCGATCGGTCTGCGCTCCAGCTCATAGGTATCCAGCAACGACTCCGGTGCCTCACCTGTGGCGACGTGCGCGAGCTTGTAGCCGAGATTGAACGCGTCCTGAATGGCCGCGTTCATGCCCTGTCCACCGGCGGGTGAATGAACATGGGCGGCATCGCCGCAGAGGAAGACCCTGCCGACCCGGTAGTCGCTGCTCATGCGCCGCCAGATCTCGAAGACGGTAGTCCACTCGGGATCGCCCAACAGTACTGTGCCACCGAAGTGCTTATCCACGACTCGCTGAAATTCTTCGCGCGCGGCCTTCGGGTCGGGTTCGGTCCTCTCCGCAGGCCTGGTATCTGAAATCAGCACCCGGTAGTTCTTGGGGAGCTGCGCAGTGAGCAGCATATCGTCTTCGTGGATGTCGTAGCGGATATCTGTGTCTTCGGAAGGAAGGCCGTACACCGGGACATCCATCATCCTCATGCTTCCGATGTACTCGTCGCCTTCGAAACTCAGGCCGAGTAGAGTGCGGACGGTGCTACGCACTCCGTCACATCCCACCAGCCAGTCAGGATGGACGATCTCTACAATCTCACGGCCTTCGGAATCAGTGTGGATCAAAGTCGCGGTGATGCGGCCATCATCGTCGGTCCTGAGTGAACAGAGTTCGGTGCCCCACTCCACGATCACACCGAGAGAAGCGAGTTCGTCACGGAGCACGCCTTCCAAGCGGTCCTGCTCCAGGATAAGAATGCCGGGAAATCGCTCACTCAATTGCTCGAAAGCCAGTCGCTCCGTCTCCGCTTCTCCCCGGAAGTGGGATACCATACCGCCGCTCCAGATGCCCAACTCCAGCAGGCGAGCGACGATCCCCGCCCTGTCGTACCCTTCCAGAGTACGGATTTGGACTGTGAATGATCTCGATCTTTTTGAAGGACTGCGTCTTTTGTCGATGACACGGCATGGCACGCCGCGGCGCTGCAACTCGTGGGCAAGAGTCAGACCCGTGGGGCCGGCACCGATGATGAGAATCGGGTCAACAGAGGTTCGAGACATGGAACTCCTTCGTGCCATGCCGGATCGCCCGGCGACAACGGTATGCATAACCGAGATCAGATGTGCTCCGTGATGCCCTCAGATGTCGCCCTCCAGCGAGAGTCTGATTGCTGACCGCATGACTCTCACATGCCCGCTGATAGGCGCGGAATAGGGAGCTACCCGAAAACTACCTACTCATCGTCGTCTGATCTGCGCCGGGCGTGGCAGGACTGCCTGTAGTTTGCCCGATTTCAGGCGTCGGCCCCGCCATAGACGCATACACCACCGGCTGCGACCTTCGCCTGGAGGCGTGAGCGCAGCCGGACGACTTGCCGCAGGCAGCTCGGCCGCGCTGTCCGACCGCCTACGAGGTTGTCTTTCCCACAGGTGACGATCTCGTCGCCTATCTCCGTTGCGCGACAAAGGCGTGGGTTCCACCACTAGGTAGTCGTCACAGCGCACTGCCGCCGGGCGGCGGTGCAGCGCTGGTTTGCCGGTTGCCTACGGTGGCGCTAGTTCTGAGAGTCCTCACGGCGTGCTTTGAACAGTTCGCGGCGTGCCGCTTCGACCTTGGAAATCTCGCTCAATGGTATCTTTGCTTCGATTTCCCGCCGGGTCGATATACCCAAATTCTCAAGAATCGTGGACATTTGATTGTCGATCGTCCGCGAGGCGCGGCCGCGGCTGCGGGCGATCTCCGCATTGGTGTAGCCGGCAGCGGCCATGATTGCGGCCTGCCGCTGGAGGTGCGTGAGGCCGTACCAAGAGGATTTCGCGACATCGGCACGCAGAGTGTCGATAGTCAGTGTTCCCAAGGCGAGACGATGCACGCTGTAATCGTCCAGACGGAGTCGGCGGCCCTCGTTCTCCGCTTCCCGGTACGCCGCAGGGCCGAGCACCCGCTTGGCGATCTCGATAGCCTTGCTGGACTCCTTCGCGAAGCTGCCCATTGCGGCGATTTTGATGCCCAGTCGGCCCCGCAGCTCACCGACACCACCTGCTAGATATGCTATTTCTGTCGCCGTCGCGGCCGCCGTGGTGTGCTCGAGGTTGTCGGAGGTGATTTTGGCGGCCATCGCCCAGATCAGCAGCTCGATCGCCCATGTCGCGCCCCACTGATCGCGGATAGAAACCTGATAATCCAGCGCATGACGCAGGACTTGCACCGCTTCTGTGGGATCACCGTGTTTGGTGAGGGTGATTGCCCAGCTCAACTCGGCCCACGACGTCGCCCACGCTGCACCGGACGCCCGCGCAAGTGAAAGGCACCGCCCTGCCCACTCATAGGCCTGGTCGGCAGTCCCGAGAAGAGCGGCCGCGAATCCGGCGAACATCCCGGCCATCATCTCAGCGCCGCCGTGACCGAGCCGTTGGAACTTGTCACGGGCCCGCCCGAGAACGCAGACGGCTCGTGGGTCTTGTTCCCCCATGAAAAGAAGAGTGCCCCAAGCAAGTTCGAGCCCTGCTGGGAGGCCGACATCGGATGCGGGTGCTGATCGCCAGTCAATGCCGACCATGTCGGGGTTGTGGGTGGTGACGGCCTCCTCGAGCATGAGCTTGGCATCGGCGGAGCGGCCCTGGCGCACAGCGAGCCAAGTGAGCGCGGACAGTGCCTCGATTTCGAGGTCGGTGGGCCGCGGAGTCAACGAGCGCGTAGCGGCAAGGCAGCGTTCGGTGACATCATGGATATTCCGCATCGACCCTCGAACAAAGGGAATCCTGAGCTCTATGAGTCCGAGGCAGATTTCCAGACCAGCAGATGCCTCCCCCGTAGTGTTGAGGCTGGTCTCGATAGCCGTAAAGATGTTGTCCCAAGCAGCCCTGGCCCAGTCCACGATGTCGCGTTCGGCCGTGCTGAACCAATGAGTCGCGCCGTTGGCAACCTTGTCCCGGTAGTAGTGGAGGTGTCGAAGAGCCAATCGTGACCGCTCGTCGACGCCTCCGCTGGAACGTTGGCGAAGTCGTTCCCACGCGTACAGTCGCAAGCTCTCCAGCAGGGAGTATCTGACGGAAGTCGTGGTGATGTGGATTGTGACGAGCGACTGATCGGCCAGGCCATCGAGAAGTTCTTCGATCTCGTCCGCGAGGAGCGTAGCTTCGTCTGCGTCGACACCAGAATCGTCACAGCAGACGGCCGTGATCGCTTCCAGGTCAGCTCCTACATCTGGGTCGTTGGCCGTTCCGTCTTCTGGATTCGCGTCGTAGCCTGCAGCGAAGACCGACAGCCGATCGAAAAGCAATTTCTCCTTGGCACTACACAGGTCGTAAGACCACTCGATGACGTCGCGAACCCTCTGATGGCGCTGATCGCCCGCCACTGACCAGCGCATCCGCCTGTCGTTCTCCCCCTGGCCGGTGAGATCAGCAAGGATCAACTTCAACGGCTGCCGTGGCAGCCGCGCGGCTGCCAGCTGAATGTAGAGAGGGTGATGGTGGACGTGGCGGCAGATGTCGGCCGCGATCGCTTCTTCGTGCTCACCGGAAATGGGGCGGCCGATCTGTGCCGCGCGCTGCCGAAACAATGCGACCGCCTGGTCCCTGGCCAATGGCGGTACCACGATCAGGTGCTCATCGATCAAACCGATCGGACCACGGCTTGTCGTCATGACGACCAGCTCAGGTACGGCCTCCAACAGCTCAACGACCATCGCCTGGACACCGGTCAACACATGTTCGCAATTGTCGAGGACCAGGACGACCCGACCGCCGTCTGCGGAGTCGACTTGAGACAATGTGTCGGTCAGCGCCTCCCATTCCGAGCGTCCCGAGAAGTCGGCCTTGACGACGGCTGACGCGGTCTCTCGCTCAACCGCCAGTGCATCCGAATCTTTGGACAGCCGCGCCAGGCGCACCCAATGCACTGTCGCACGGCCGACCTCGTCCTTGAACTGGCGGATAGCCTCGGTCGCCAACCGAGTCTTCCCGATGCCGCCAGGCCCAGCCAGGGTGATCAACCGACTCGAACCACTCGACAGAAGATCGCTGATCTGATCCAACTCCGGCCCACGGCCGACGAAAAAACTGTGCGTCGGCGCCGGTACGTCGCTAACCCTCCCCTTGTCCACATTCGGCACTATAGCGACTCCTCGATGCTCGATAGACCAGCATATTGCGGCGTTTTGCAGAGCGCATCAGCGGCTCGGAGGTGACCGAAGGCCGAATCGCTCCGATGCGGCGTGCAGCGGAAACAGCGTCAGCCGACCAGGGCGACCAGGTGTAGATCCCGCACGCTCCGAAGCCACTCAATCGGCATGCCGACTCTGCAGGGTGTCGACGATGTTAGGCAGTACAGGCGTGGATCAGATGCGGCCCTGAGTTGGTTGGGCGAGCACTTAGTCGCCAGCCATAGGTAGCCAACAGCTCTGACGCGGAACGATCCTCGACGTGGCGGTAACCCAAAGACAGTAGGAGGGAGCGAATTTCCTCTGCGGTGAAGAAGGTGCGCCAGGGTTCACCTGCGGCAGCGACTAGCCGTGCGCGATTATGCAACTGGGCGCTGGTGGGATCGCCTGGCGCGGAGTCGAGCGGATAGAAGTAGTCGAACACCAGCTGTGCAGGTCCGCTGGCTATGTAGCGGAGGGTGTCGACTACCGCTGGTCGGGTCAGGTACACGGCGACGCCGAGCCAGACGAACAGCGTGCTCCGCGTCCGATCGAGACCCGCTTGCGCCAGCGCTCCTGCCAGCGTGTCTTGCTCGAAATCGACCGGCACGAAGGTGAGCGACGCCGGTATCGGGATCCCGGCGTGGCCCAGCCGCGTCCGTTTGTACTCTTGGGTGACAGGGTCATCGACCTCGTAGAATCGCACGCCAGTGCTCGATTGCCGATACGCGGTGGTGTCCAGTCCAGCGCCGAGGATCACCACCTGATCGGTGCCGCCCGCGATGGCTTCCGCCACCGTGCAATCGGCGAATCGGGACCGCGCTGCTATGAACAGTCTCCGTGAGCGAACGAGATCATCGGATTGCTGTTGGTCGAATTCAGCAGAGCTCGATGCGGGGTCCAGAATTCGCACAGCCAGCGGATCGGTGAAAATACGGGGCTCGTCGGCCACTTGGTGCGTGGCTCTCGCGCGAGCTACAAACATCGCGGTTCTGCTCGGTTGCCCAGTCTGCATCCCTGTCACCCCTCTTCTCGTCGCTGACTTTGCGGTTTGTCCGCTGTGACCCGCTGGATCGGTGTGGAGCGGTCGGCTCGATCGGTAGCGTCGTGGCCCTCCCGGGCACTGCGGCGAGCAGTTCCGGCTGCCATTCCCTCGACGGGTCGAACCCTGCGGCAACGAATGCCTCAGCGAATCGCCTTGGCGCACTTCTCATACGGCAACACTTCCCGGCACACGCGTCGGATCGGCGATCGGCTGCGGCAGGCGGCGAGGAGCGAAGCGGACCGGTAACGACACCAGCGCCCGATGGAAGGGGCCCGGCCTCCATTCCAACTCCTCCGCCGGCACGGCCAAATCCATCTCCGGAATGGCGTCGAGTATGTGGTCGATCGCGTCTTCGACGACCTGGTAGGCCAAGGTTCTGGCGGGGCATGCGTGTGGACCGGCGCTCCACGCCAGATGTGACCGATTTCCAGTTCGGTCCCCGCCACAGATTTTCGGGTCGTTGTTGCATGCGGCGAGGCTGATGACGACCGGTTGGTGAGCAGGCAACCAAACTCCGTCGATCAAGACCGGCTGCCTTGGATAGGTCACGCAAAAGTTCGCCATTGGCGGATCGGTGAACAAGACCTCGTCGAGCGCGTCGCGAGTCGACAGGCTCCCGCCCAGGAGCCCGCCACCGAACCGATCGTCAATAAGCATCAGCCGCAGCGTGTTGCTGATCAGATTGCCCTGCGCCTCAACACCTGCGGCGAGGAAGCTGGTCAATTGTGCGCATACCTCCTCGTCGTCGAGGCCAGTGCTGTGCTGCACCAATCGCGTGGCGATGTCGTCTCCAGGCACACGCCGCTTATGCGCGATCAGCTGCATCAGTGCATCCGTGACCATGCCCATGCCTCGGCTCGGATCCACCGCCCCGCCCCGCCCCGCACCGACCGCGTCGAAGCGGGCGGCCATGCCCATCGCGATCTGCTGTCCCAGCTCCGGGGGACATCCGATCATCTGATTCAGGACATCAGTGACAATTGGGAATGCGTACTGGTGGACCAGATCCGCTGTGCCCTTCTCGCAGAACTCCCTGATCAGCGGAGCGGCGAGCTGTTCGACCGTGGAGTGCAGGGCATACAGATCGACCGCCTCGATGCTCACCTTCGACGCCAGCCGAAGGCGCGTGTGCGCGGGACCGGTGTTGTTCCGCGCAGCTGGAACCCACCGCATCATGGGCAAAACGGGACAGTCTTCGGGTACGAACCTTTCCCAAGTTCGTGGATCTGCCGGGAAATGTTCAGGATCGTGGAGAATTCGAAGCGCCGTGTCATATCCGAGCACGAGTGTCGCCGGCACACCCGGTGCCAACTCGATCGGCGCCAGTGACCCGTGTTTGTCGCGCATTTCCTTATAGAACTTGGCAGGATCAGCGGAGAATTCGCGCGTGTAGAGCGAGAATCGAGGACCATCCATCTCACCAGGAAGTCCATGAGGAACAGGGCAACGCCCGGCGGCAGGTCGGTGCGGCTCCGGCATCATCAAGAAGGTGACTCCAGTCGCATAGCGGCGCCCCGCGCGGGTACGTCGCTGTACTTGTTAGTCCGCACGGAAAAGCGCAGTAGGGCTCGCTTTCAGTAGGTCAGTCCTTCTTCCTGCGTCGGAATACGCACAGGCGTGTGGACCGGCGAGCAAGACGCTTTCATAGGCGCTGGTGCCGCTGGAATAGAGAACTACCCGAAACCTACCTACTCATCCGGCGCGCCGTTGCGAGGGCACAAACTGACCGCTCCACCCGCAGGTAGGGGCGATGCGGCCGCACCGCGGCGCATGGCGGCGCAGCGGAAGTAGGTAGCTACCCGAAATCTGACTACCCATTCGCGGGGCCACCGGCGTGTGCCTGTTCGGCCCGTCCGAAGATCATCGGCCAACTCAGAGCCGACGGAGTCGGGAAGATCCCGGCGGTCGGAGCCTATGAGATGCGGGCATGATTCCGTCTCGTGCAGCACCCGACAGGTCTTTCCACGCAACCGCGCCCTCGGTGAGTGCCGAGACATGTACGCGTGCAGCGACCCGAACTCCGGCGCTGGTCAAGCGCTCACCGACCGCGTCACAGGCACGGATGATGGCTCCGGCAACCCGCATTGAACCGACCACGATGAGCACGGCGTGATCAGTGCCCAGCACTGACGTGATCGCATCCATCATGGTGGTGATCGTCGCGTCGATCTGCCCATGCAGGATGGCGGCGACCTCGTTTCCGCGCATGAGGACCACCACTAGGCCGTCGCCAGCGCGCCGGACGCTGCGCGCGGCATCGAGCGCTTCCAGCAGAGCGTTTGTCGCCGCGTCACCCTCGCCGGGCATCACTGGCCTCCCCGAGCGCACCGGCCCTCGATTGCTGGGCAGGGGATTCGATGTTGGCGCTGGCGAGGTGTTCCCATCGTGCATCCCGTTGCGAGGTCGCCAGTTGGCCAGCCGACAGAATCGGTAGTGGGACACGCGGAATTTCGAAGGCGCCGACAAGAAGTGGCAGCTTTGGTCCCAGCACCGACCTGCAGCGTGTCAATTCGGCATTGACGTCGATCAGCGCCGCCCGGTCAGCGGAGACCTGCCCGTATGCAGCGTGCCAGAACCCATGCGCCTTGACTTTCTCCAAGGCCCACACTGCCGCGAGATCGCCGACCAGTTCGCGTGCCGGCGGATGGCTGATCTGCTCGGCCGCCGCTGCCAAGCATTCGGCTGCCAGCCGATTCCAGCTCGCATCCGACATCTGTACAGCCAGAGACTCGAATTCGATCGTTCCGAAGGCACCAACACGGCTCCCGCGGATCGCAGTGGCGAGGGCCTGCTCCCGTTCGCGAAGAAATTCATGCCACCAGGGCAACGTGGCCGGTGCTTCCCAAGCGGTGAGCGCCGTGATGTCCATCTCCCCCGGCGCGCTGCCGACCGAGACTTCCCGCGTTAGTTGCCCAGCCGCGACCGCGAGATCCAGATTCCGGCCCCCCGCGTTACGTATTTCCTCCGCCAAACCGGCCCAGTCAGAAAGGTGCTTGACCGCCGCCGTTCCGAAAGAGTGCAGCCGACAAACCGCTAATACACAGCGGCAGATCTCCGAAAGCTGCGCCTTGGCCAGCATCGCCCACAGCTTCGAGGCCTGTTCCGCGTCGATCCCGGCACCGACCCGGTCGCGCGCCTCCACACCTAGGGCGGTCGCCACGTAGATCGCCGCTACCGCGGACACCACATCATAGCGGGGCGCGTCTGCTTCGAGTGCGTGGTCGACCAGCATCGCCACGGCCGCGCGAGCGCTGGCCACAGAGGCATTCGCCAGATCCACGCGCGCGTCTTGCAAGGTGGTGCCACTGCTGATGTGGAACTCCGCGCTCACCGTGGGCAGCAGACGGGGTGCTGCGACCGCCACCCACTCGCACAGTGCCCCGCGCAGCCACGGGTCCGCTGAGATCATCTCTGCCGAACCACCGAGTGCGCCCACGAGACGCCACACGAGGCGCGGGTAGGCAAGGCTTGACCTTGGGGGATCACCAAGCGCCACGACCGCATCGCGCACCGTCATATGGAGCAGGTACTCATCGCCAAAAATAAGTTGTCGCAGCGCGTTTGAGATTCGCTCGTCGGTCGGGTCCGGCGCTGCGGGAGGTTCGGCTGCGGTGGGGACGGTGATGGTCATAAGACGTCCTTCTGTCCGGGAGTGAATATGCGATCGGCGCCGAGTTCCTTGTCGCCTGCGGTTACCAGACCGGGGTGGTGGCTCGTGGCATCACAGGCTCGACATGCCTACGAATCGAACGGCGCAGCGCGGGGCCAGAGGGATCTCCGCGATCGACGACGCCCTACACGATCGTCGGCCAAACGGCCTGGTCGTGCTCGGCCCGGCGATCCGCTAACCCGTTCGCCGCAGAGATCGTTGCCAACTGGGGTCACAACCCGCACCTCGGCCGGATGCTGTCGGCTCCGCATGGCCGGTCCACCGCACCACCCCACTCGAGTTCCTCGGGTACCCGGCCTTCGATCCCGTGCAGCCATTGACGTACTTCGTCAGTGCTCGGGGCAGCGCCTTCTCGAAACCGCAATCCATACCTGGACTCCAGCCACTGCGCTCCGCATATCACCGAGAGGCCTGGTCTGCTTCGGGACGACCGTCTTCCACCACTAGCGTGACCGCCGGTGAGGATGTTCTGGTCAAGCCGGTGCCCCATCGCGGCGCGGGCGCCGTCACACCGATCGCGGCGTTTACGCTCAACGACGCCGCCGCCAGCGCAACGAGAATCAGAAGATTCGAAGACATTCTCAGCTCCGATTCGCGAGGAGGAACTGAATCGCGCCAGGCAAGCCAAGCACTGCCGCAGCAATGTGATCGCCGGGCACCGTGACGTCGGTGACGGGCACCCCCGCATCGCTCCATCGCGCAAGAGTGCGCGCGAAGGCGTCACGGGCGATGAGCGGGTCGTCGGCACCATGCCACGCGTAGATCGGCACGCGGGGCACCTCCGACTCGAACTCCAGACTGTTTGCGCGCAGCACCGCTGCGGTTTGCGGGCTGTCCCACAGCGACAGATCAGTGGCCAGCGGGGCGACCGAGCGTCCGGCACCCAGGGCCAGAATTTGGTCGGTGCACGCGTTCTGCATTTGCGTGGCGAGTTGCAGCCCCTCCGGAGTCATTCTGCTGGTGATAGGCAGTCGATCCCCGTACTCACGCTCGAGGCCCAGCGCCGCGGCCATCGCCAGGCCGAACGCCGGGTGGGCGTTCATACCCAGGTTCCATGCGATCTCTTGCAGGTTTGCCGGGACGCCGCCGATCGCGGCGCTGACGATGGGCAGCTCCGGGGCGTAACTGCTGGCGAGTACTGCAGCCCACGCAACTGCCATCCCCCCGCCGGAATAGCCAACCATCGAGACCGGTGACGACGACACCGTCAGCGCCTGGTGGCGCTGGGCAGCCCGAATCGCATCAAGAGTGATCTGCCCACCAAGCCGCGCGGCGCCGTAGGCGCTTCGCGGTCCGAGGTGATCGGGAATGATCACCGTCATTCCCATTCCGAGCGGCACATTCAACGCCCGAGCGATCGCCAGATTCGGATCCAAGTTCCACAACGCCCGTGATGGCGCGCAGTTCAAGCCCAAGGCGTTGACAGTGTGACCGAAGACCATCAGCGGTGCGTTGGCTACCCGCCACGGTGGGCTGAAAACCGTTGCAACAGCCGGAATCGCCTGCCCGAGGCTATCGGTGGAGACGTATTGAATCTGCCGGACTTCGATCGTCGGCAGGAAGCCGGCCGGAACCGGCATCCCGCGGACCTTGAGCACATCGCCAGGTGCATACTCCGCCAAACTTGCTGGGGCGGAGTAGAAGTCATCGGGAATCGTGGCGGGCATCAGAACTGGCGGACCCGCCGCCGCCGGAGCCGCGATGAGTGCAGCACCGATACCTAGCGTGCAGGCGGCGGTTAGCGCGAGAAGTGGACGCACGGAATGGTTTTCCTCACGGTTGGCGGCAACACAGTGCAGCCGTCTGGGCCTATGCGCCGCAGGGTGATTGCTAGAGAAGGCGGAGCCGCCCATGGTCGGCGGCTCTGAACGCACGCGGCCTTCGCAGGACCCGGGCACTGCCCGAGCTCGGGTTCTGCGAAGGCCTGCAGAAGCGACAGGTTGACCGGGGTCGTCGACCCGAGTGAACTCAGCTCAGATCGGGACACCGAAGCTGCGCAGGATATTGATGCCGTTGCCCACCAGGTAGGAGAAGTTCGCCAGCGTCGACGATCCCGTGCTGAGCAGGCTGAGAATGCCGGACAGGGCGGCCATGGATGTAGTCCTTTCGATCAGGTGACGTGATGCGCGCTGTGCGCATCACCGGCGAGGGATGAGGCCGGTCGAACACAACACCGTGAACGTCTCCTAACAGGACGCCTACCCCTCAAAGGCGAATCTAAAGCGAATAATCGGCTCTTGTCAAAGGTCCTGTTCGCCGCTTGGGCGCCGATCCTTCGCTCGGTTGAGGATCTGGTGAGTTCCGCGCATGACTAGCAAATCAGCTTCAATCGCCGAGTTCGGTCGTTAGCGGTGGAGTGCGCGTTCGTCCACAGGGTGTTGATGACGCTCGGATCTAGCATTAACCGCCTGGTGGAGACCAGCGTTCAGCACTCCGCGCGTCAGAACTCTCCGAGTTCCCGGCACCGAGCTGCCCCTGGCCGTCCCGCTCAGCGCCCGAAGTTCGCCTCTCCGCAATATTTCAGCACGCCGTAGCATCTTCGGCGAGTCGCCCGGTGAATCCGCATCGGATTCGCGAACGACGCCACACCCTGACGTGGACCATCCTCATCGATCGCAGGTTCGAGCGAACGGCCCCCGACCTGCGCATCGGCGTGTTGCGTCCGCTTGAGCGGCAGATATCGGCGCCAGTCCAGCTTCGCAGCGGCTTCCAAGGTGGATTTGCGTGACCCCTTTGACAGAAGCGAATTATTCGCTTTAGATGCTCCGTGTCGGCTTCGGAGGTCCACCTTGCAGCCCGAGTGGGGGTCAAGTGAACGGAGAGGGCTGGGACCAGGCCAAGTAGTACGTGTGCGGGTTCGGCTTCCAGGTGCCTACTCGCCCAGCAGGAGAGACGATGAGAGCACCGATGACGGAACATGATGCCAGCCGCAGCGGGAACGCCGAAAAGCTGGCGGCGCTTGACGAATCCATCGGCCGCGTTCGCGCGGGAGGCGACGCTGCCCGTAGCTACAACGGCGACCCTGCCGGAAGTCATACGTTCGGAATGCCATCCGAGTCTGTGAGCGAACTGTTCGTCGGTCTGTACAGCGCCGAGCCTTCGCGGTCAGATGTGCCGGAGGCATTGGCGCCTCACTTCGCGTTTCCAGAAGGGCCAGACGAGGCGCCGATCGCCGCCTTGCACTGTTCTGTGACCTCCATCAACCCGCGAGGACGTCTGTCGGCGAAGTCCCTGCTCGGCCTGCTCGGTTGGGGGCCAGGACAGCGCTTCGTATTCGAAGTGGACCAGACCTTGGTCAAGGTTCGCCGCTCAGGTGTCGGCTGGGTGTTGGGAAACGATGGATTCCTTGTGCTTCCTGCAGACGTCCGCAACAGGAGCAATATCAATGCAGGTGATCGGATACTGATGGCGGCATCCCTCCAGCACGATCTTCTTGTCGTGTATCCGCCCAAAGCACTGACCGCCGCCTTGTGGGCCTGCTATCCGAACCTCTGGGGGAAGGCGTCGTGAAGGAGGCAGATGCCGCTGCGTTGCTGGAGAAGATCTCGCAGCTAGTCGGAAACGGTGCCGCGACCCCCGCTGTCGAAGTACCGACGTTTGGCGAGTACATCCCGCGCGTGACCGACGCTGTGACAGCGTTGCAGCGAGAGTCGTACGGTACCTACTGGAAGATCGTCCTACGCGAGTGGAAAGATCGCCGACTGGACGAGCTGGAGCCAGCTGAGATCGTCGGCTTGATGAACCGACATACCGCGAATGCGGTTGTGCGCTCGAATTGGCGAGGAGGCGTCGGTGCGGCGCGGAACCTTCTGCATGCCATTCGGTGCGTCTACCGGTTCGCCGAGATGGAGGATCTAATCAGGCCTTCGATGAATCCGGCTGCCAAGGCACCGATGCCCCGCAAAATGGAGAGCAGTCGGCACGGTCTCACCCCCGAGCAGGTAGCCGATCTTGGTCGAATCGCTACGCAGACCGGCAACGACGTCGAACTGGATGCGTTGATTTTGCGTCTGCACATCGAGACGGCGTGCCGACGGGACGCTGTGCTGCGACTACGTATCGATGAACTGAGCATCGATGACAGCACTGCCCTACTGCATCACAAGGGCGGTGTCGATGCATGGCATCCGATCAGTCCGCCCCTGATGCACAGACTGCATGAGCATTTCGAGCGTCGAGGAGGAAGCGACGCTGCAGCTGGGCACCGAGTGCTCCGGACTCGCAGTGGGCACCGAATCACCGATCGCCGCTACGACAACCTGCACGACCGGTTTCACCGGCACCTTCCCTGGGCGGAAGCTAAAGGTGTGACTGTGCACTGGCTGCGCCACACGACCCTTACCTTCGTCGAGCGGGAGTTCGGCGAGGCAGTTGCACGTCGTTACGCGGCCCATCGCGACCCTGGTACCACTGCGACGCCGACCTACACGAAGGCGTCGATCATCGAGTGTGCCGAAGCTTTGGTCGCTGTCACCGGGCAACCGCATCCACTTGCCCGAAGCGTTCGGCACCCATTGGCTTCTCGTGGTGAAGAGGCGAAAGGCTTCGATAAAGGGGTACTGTGACTGCATGCACACGAAAAGTGTGCAGAAATGGGACAATTCGGGTGTCCGAGTCCCCCTCCGGACATTCAATGACACGGTTCTGTGGCAGATTTGCCACAGAACCGTGTATTTTTTGGCCTTTAACCAGGGTCCGGACCCGTTTTCGGCGGCAGAATTGCCGCGCGGTGGTGTCATTGAACGGCTCGGACACGACCCCGGTGTCGCTGTGACCGACACGAAGGATCCGCCGCCGTGGCTGCGCGCGGGCCTGTATCCGTTCCCCGTGACAGAGCATGTCCGACCGGATCACATTCAGCCCGATGACCTGGGTAGAAGTCGTCACGGCGGATCTGCCTTGAAGATCTTGACCGTGCTGTGGCGAACATCGGATGATGGACACCTGACAGTGGTGATGGTCCCCGCGAGCCGTGAAGTCCTTCCGGTTCGAGCTGGGTCGGTCGACCACCCCGGTCCAGTGCAGTCGGCGCTGGTGCCGTCCCCGAGCGTCTTCCAGCCAATCAGCCCTGCCGTTCGCGGGCACCGTCCCTTCACCTCGTGTTGAGGAGCACCGTGAGTTTCGACGAAGTCCCCATCACACCACCCCCGCTCCCCCACCAGCCGCCGGTACTCGACCACAGCGCCGGCGATACCGGCCGCTCACCGGCTGGTTCTCCCCGGCTCGATGAGTACATCGCCCGGGTGCGTACGAAGGTCCCGCCGAAGACGCTGAGGAGCTACGACTCGGCATGGCGTGCGATCAGTCAGGTATGGGGCGACCGAGTGTTGAGCGAGCCGACGACCAGGGAGATAGAAGAGCTGATGGATGCGCATCAGATCCGTTCTCGCGCTCGCGCCAATTCCCGTGGCGGAGAGTCAGCCGCGGAGAATCTGCTGTCGGCGTTACGGCACGTCTACAAGCACGCAGTACGTGACAGGATCATCGATCCCTCCAGCAATCCCGCGGCGGCAGCAAGGCTTCCAGGTCGACGCGCGGGCAAAGGCGATGTTCTGACCAGCGAGCAGGTGCGGGAAGTTCATCGTGTTGCTTCTTCCACCGGTGATGACCCCGAGCTGGACGAACTGATCGTCATGCTGCACATCCAAACCGCGAGTGACCGGCAACCTGTCATCGATCTGGCGCTTCACGACCTCGACCGCGACAACTGCCTGGTGCGGCTACGGACGCGCGGCGGAGGGTTTCACTGGCATCCGGTCTCGCCCCGTCTCATGGCCGCGCTGGGAAGGCATGTCGAACGTCGCGGAGGAGTGAACGCTACACATCGCGTACTGCGTAAACGCAACGGACGCCCGATCAGCTACAGGCGCTACGACGGGTTGTGGAAGCGAGTCCGCGAGAACCTACCGTGGGCAAAGGAATTGGAGGTCACCACCTACTCGATCACGGAGACCGTGCGTGTGCACGTGCGCCAGTTGTTCGGGGAGACGGTCGAGCGGGTCTATATCGGCCAGCAGCACGACGACACCGCTGTGCTGACCCACCTGCGTGGTGATGTCATCGAAGCACTCATGACGATCACCGGCGAACCCCACCCACTCGCCAGAACCAAACGGTCCCAGGGCTCACCGGGTCGGTGAACGAAGTTGCTCGCAGGTGAGCGGGGTATGGGGGTGGTCCGCCCTGGATGAACAGCTCAAACAGACCGACAAGCTCATCGAGAGCCGATTCCACCGCCACCGCGCCGCCGACATCCCGCCGATCATGCTCGGCACCGAATTGCTCTCCGCCGCTGGCGACTCAGTGGCCCGCCTGTTCCACCCCGCATGTTCTGGGCAGCGGTCTGCACAATGGTGCGCCACGGTCGCCGCAACTCCCAAAACGAGGTGGTAGGAGCCGACGGGCAGCGGCAGCGAGCGGCGCAATGTGAACAGCGCGAATAGTTCTCCGAGACGGTGCGCGCCGTGCCCGCCGACGCGTAACGGGTGCGCAAATACGCCGAGATCGCCTTCGTGAAGTGGACGACCGTCCACCTCGCCCACTCGGTGGACTCGCGTCTGAGCAAGCTCCGACGATGGATGCGCCAAACGACAGTGACTGTCTGGCCGTGTCTCGAGTGGTGACCGCGGCGCTGCTGGAGCACGGGCTTGCGGCGAGGACGGCAACAGTCGCGGGTTGGGCAGATCCAAGCGCCACGATCGTCCGGTTCTTTCACCAAGTCAATGTGGCGAGGTCTCCGGCAACTGGTTGGTCGACCAGATCCAACTGAACACCGAACATCGTGACCACCCTGGCGGTGACCCGACGAGCCGAGCTGACCAAGGTTCATTGGGCCGGGCTCGAAACCGCTGCTGACGTGCCCGGCCAAGCGGCCGACCCTCCCGGTACAGCAGACGCCAGCTCATCAACGGCATCCGCTGGCGCATCCGGGTCGGCGCACCCAGGCGTGACATCCCGCTGCTATAGATCCTGGCGAGCGATCTACGCGCTGTCTCCGGCGCTGGGCTCGCACTCGACCGAGGGCTGCACACCTCGCGCATCACCACTGGACGGGGTGATGGAAGATCCGGACCGCGCGGCCTGGTGAGCCGGGTGGGCGGCGGCGTGGTCAAGGCTGTAGATCGTGAAGAGGATCGGCGCCGGCGCTGAGACCGCCGAGGAGTGTGTCGACGAGGGGGCGGACCTGGGCAGGGTCGAGGCTTCTCGGGTGAGTACCACCCTGGAATGCATTGCAGAGCAGCTTTTCGAGGGCGAGGCGGGGATCGGTGCCAGTGAGGAGCTCCCCTCGTTCTAGTCGCACTAACCGGGTGCGGCGGCGCCTCACAGGTCTTGTCGATGGCGTCTCCGGTCGACTCGAACAAGGTTTGCTACCAGGAAACTACCTTTCAGCGAATCGATCGGTGGCCGAATGGCGCCAATAGGCGTTCGACGTCGGCGCTGAGTGTTGTCTCTACCCTGTCGTTCTGGCTGCGAGCCTGCGATGGTGTCCCCCGGCCGGGGCGCCGATGTCAACGGTATGAGCCGTACCGCCGACTCGAATGCGGCTGATCGTCGTCGGCCGGAAGGACGAACGACCACATCATCGGCCATCGCGACTCGGGACCTTCGTCTCTCGCGGACTCCCCACGCACCCACCAGACTGGAAAACGGACGGCTGTATCCGACCCGAGCAGGGGTTATCGACAATGCCTGACGACACCGTGGTGATCGATCGCGCTGGTCTGGACCGTCTCGTGGACGTGCTGCGCGAGCAGGGGTACCGCGTCATCGGCCCGCAGGTCCGCGGTAGCGCGATCGTCCTGGACGAACTGGACTCCGGCCGGCAGCTGCCCGCCGGATGGGGCGTGGAGACCGCGCCCGGCCGGTACCGGCTGCACCGCCGCGACGACGCGGCGGTGTTCGCCCACTCCGCCGGTCCCGGATCCTGGAAGCAGTTCCTACATCCGCCGCGCCGCAAGATCGGGCAGTTCGGACCGGATCTCGAGCTGGAACCCGTCGAAGAAACGCCGGTCCGCTCCGCGTTCCTCGGCGTCCGCGGCTGCGACCTCACCTCGATCGCGATACTCGGGCACGTGCTCGGCGACGGCTCCCACCCGGACGCGTCGTTCACCGCTCGCCGGAAGGATCTGTTCGTGGTCGCGGTGAACTGCACCGAGCCCGGAGGCGTGTGCTTCTGCGCGTCGATGGGCACGGGACCCGGTGTGTCGGCCGGATACGACCTCGCCCTGACCGAGCGCATCGACGCCGAAGGCCACCGATTCCTCGTCGACGTGGGCAGCACGGACGGCGCGCACGTCCTCGCGGAGCTCACCGCTCGTCCGGCCGACGAGCAAGAGATCACGAACGCCCGCGCGGCAGTGTCCGCGGCGACCGGCCGGATGGGGCGCGCCATGCCCGAGGTCGACATCCGCGCACTGCTGCGCGACTCTCGGGAATCCTCGCACTGGCAGGATGTCGCCGCCCGCTGCTTCACCTGCGGCAACTGCACGATGGTGTGTCCCACCTGCTTCTGCACCAGCACCGAGGACGTCACCGACCTCACCGGCGACCATGCCGAACGCTGGGAGCACTGGTCGTCGTGCTTCGAACCGGA